>JAYVNZ010000182.1:0-2148 GCA_043758185.1 Gemmatimonadaceae bacterium
CCGTGCCGGCATGTGGGTGCTTGAGGAGTGCCGTCGCGAGTGGGAGATGCAGGGCGAGGGCTCCACACACGACACGCTGTTCACCGCCGCCGCGGCCGCCGATTCGTCCGGCATCATCGTGAATCTCAACGCGCCCGAGTTTGCGGAACGCGGTGGCATGGTGCACAAGCTGGCGGCAGCCTGCACACGTGCGGGCAGTGCATTGCCATCCTCGCAGGGCGGTGTCGCACGCCTCGTGCTGGAAAGCCTGGCCGACAGCCACGCGATTGCGCTGGACCAGCTTGAATCGCTCACGGGCGAGTCAGTACACGACGTGCACATCGTGGGCGGCGGTTCCATGAATGGCCTGTTGAACCAGCTCACGGCAGACCGGTGCGGCCGCCAGGTACTGGCCGGACCCGAGGAAGCCACCGTGCTCGGCAACCTGCTCGTGCAGGCACGTACGCTACACGCCTTGCCACGGGATTCCTCGGTGCGCGCTGCAGCGCGCCATTCAACGCACTTGCAAGTATTCTCACCGCGACGCGCGGGGCACGCAGGGCGCCCCACGTCACTCGTTCCCTGAAACGATATCCGTACAATGACGACATCGACCACAGCAGCATCCGTCGCACGACCGCGCAGCGGCAGCACCGCAAGCACCGACTACCTTGCCAGCCGGTGGGACGATGCGCTCGCCTCGTCGATGGACGCGGTACAGCGGCTCATCTATCGCTCGAACATCCTTGGCGCAGACGCGCGCATCACCAACACGGGGGGCGGCAACACGTCGGCAAAACTCGACGTGAGAGATCCGCTCACCGGCCACACCACCCGCGTGCTGTGGGTCAAGGGATCTGGCGGCGACCTGCGCACCGCCACCAAGGCGAACTTCGCGTCGCTCTACCTGGACCAGGTGCTCGCCCTCCGCACGTTCTATGAGAATCACGAGCATCGCGGTCCCAAGACGCCGGCGGAAGATGCGATGGTGGGGATGTATCACTACACCACGTTCGATCGTAATCCCACCGCGTCCAGCATCGACACGCCGCTGCACGCTTTCATTCCGTACGCGCATGTGGATCACATGCATCCGGTGGCAGTCATCGCGCTGGCCACGGCGAAGGACGGCCCCGCGCTCACGCGCGAGGTCTATGGCGACGACGTGATCTGGACCAACTGGCAGCGGCCCGGATTCGAGCTGGGCCTGGAGCTCGAACGGGTGTGTCGCGAGCATCCCAATGCCAAGGGCGCCATCATGGGGCAGCACGGCCTCATCAACTGGGCGAACGACGACAAGGAGTGCTACGAGCTCACGCTCGACCTCATTCGCCGCGCACAGGAGTTCCTCGACGCGCGCGCTGGCACGGCCGACTTCGGTGGCGCGCGCGTGACGTCACTGCCCGAGTCCGAGCGCAAGCGTGTGCTCGTGGAGTTGCTGCCATGGCTGCGCGGCAAGGTGAGCGCCGAGAAGCGGCAGGTGGCAACGGTCGAGATGCGCGACGAGGTGCTGGAGTTCGTGAACTCGCATGATGCGCCGCGGCTCGCAGAACTGGGCACCAGTTGCCCGGACCATTTCCTGCGCACGAAGATCAAGCCGTTGTACGCTGCGTGGAATCCCGAAGGCGGTGACGTGGCATCATTGAAGGCGGTACTGGAGCGCGGCCTCACGCAGTACCGCGCGGATTACGCGGAGTATTACGCCCAGTGCAAGCATGACGATTCGCCACCCATTCGCGTGGCGTCGCCCAGCGTGATCCTCGTGCCCGGTGTGGGTCTCATCGCGTGGGGCAAGTCCAAGTCCGAGAGCCGCGTGACGGCGGAGTTCTACAACGCGGCCATCGGCGTGATGCGTGGCGCGGAGCGCGTGAGCCGCTACATCGCGCTCGATCGCCAGGAGGCATTCGACATCGAGTACTGGCTGCTCGAGGAAGCCAAACTGAAGCGCATGCCGGCTGAAAAGCCGCTCGACCGCCAGGTGGTGGTGGTGGTGGGGGCGGGCAGCGGCATCGGGCGTGGACTGCTCGCGCGCCTGGTGAACGAAGGCGCGAGTGTTGTGGCAATCGATCGCGATGCGGCAACGGCGGTGTCCGCGGCCACGGAGCTGCAAACGAAGGTAGGCATGGGAATCGGCGTCGCCGGCACGGGCATTTCCGGCGCTGGCCAGAT
>JAYVNZ010000183.1:0-11599 GCA_043758185.1 Gemmatimonadaceae bacterium
CGCTCGCGTCCACCGGAGGCACCGTGGCGTTGTTGCTGCCTGCCAAGTTGTGGCGATCGCTTTCCGGCGGCGGAATACGCCGGCACCTCGCAGCTACCACATGCTTGCGCGTGGTCGAAGACTGGACCGACGCGCCGTCCGCGTTCGACGCTGCCGTGTACCCATCCATGGTCATCGCGTCGCGCCTTGCGGACGGTGATGAACCGGTCTCGGTGGCGGTTCGCGGACGAACGCTGGATGTCGCCTGGAGTGCGACCTGCCCGGACATTCGCCTCGTGCCGCATGACGCCTCCAGCCCATGGCTGCTGTTGCCGCCCGACATCCGCGTCGCCTTCGACCGCATCTGCGCACGCGGCATCCCGCTGGCCGAGAGCGCGCTGGGCCGAGCGACGCTCGGCGTGAAGTGCGGGTGCAACGATGCATTCACTGTGGACGCGGTTTCCGAGAACGCTGGCATGGTGGGCGTTGCGTACCAGGGACGTCGTGGCCTCGTGGAGCGTGACATGCTGCGGCCGTTGTTGCGTGGCGATGCCGTAGCGCCGTGGGTTATCGCGCCATCGCATGCAGCCATGCTGTGGACGCACGCGCCGTCTGGTGCACCGCTCGCAACCCTGCCACCCGGTGCCACGCGATGGCTGGCACCCTGGCGCAGACAACTTACCCATCGCACTGACCTGCACGGCAGCATGCGGTGGTGGTCGCTGTTCCGCACCGAGGCGGCGGACAGTTCGCGCGCGCGTGTCGTGTGGAGCGATTTCGGCCGCGTGCCGCGTGCTGCACTGCTTCCCGCCGGCGATCTCACCGTCCCGTTGAACAGTTGCTACGTGGTGTCGTGTGACGATCCGGTGGATGCGCTGGCCCTTACCACGCTGCTGAATACGCCCATCGCGGCCGCGGTGCTCAACGCCATTGCGGAGCCGGCGCGCGGTGGATGGCGCCGATATCTCGCGTGGACCGTTGGTCTCCTCCCGCTTCCACGCGACTGGCTGCGCGCGCGCGACATCCTCGCCCCACTTGCCGAGCGAGCGTTGCTGGGCACGGTTCCGTCGAGCGAGGAGCTGCTCATGGCCGCATGCCGTGCGTACCGGCTACGTCGTGCGGACGTCGCCCCACTGCTCGCATGGTGTCACGCGCCAACGCGCGACTGATTGCTGCGCGCGAGGCCATGGCGGCGGCCTGCCTTGCGGCGCTGCCCAGCCAGACGCTGGGCAGCGTTACGCTGCGCGCAGACCAGCGCCGTGTGGTATCGCGGGCCGCCCGCGCGCTGGCGGAACACGGCGGCTGCCTTATTGGGGAAGACGTCGGTCGGGGAAAGACCTTCATCGCACTGGCACTGGCGACCCAGTGGCGTGCTCCCCTGGTGCTCGCGCCGGCGTCGCTCCGATCCACATGGCGTGTTGCCATGGATCGCGCTGCGCTGCCGTGCGCCTTTGTCACGCACGAGTCCCTCAGCCGGCGACGCGCACCCCCAGTTGCATTCGACGGCGTGATCGTTGACGAATCGCATCACTTTCGCACGCCTGCAACCAACCGATATGCCATGCTCGCCGGGATTGCGTCGCGCGCGCGGATCGTGCTGCTCTCCGCGACGCCGTTGCAGAATCGCGCGCGCGATCTCGCGGCGCAGGTCGCGCTGTTTCATGGCGAACGTGCGTTTGCGATCGGCATGCAGGAACTGGCGTCGTTCATCATCCGGAGTGAGGAAGGCACGGTTGCCGGCATGCCGGAGGTGCGAGCGCCGCAGTGGTTGCTCACTGGCGCGGACGACAGCGACGTACTTGAGGCCATTCTGGCGCTCCCTCCTCCACCGACGCCGGTGGACGGTGGGGATGCCGGCGCGTTGCGGTGCATCGGCCTCGTGCGCGCGTGGGCTTCGAGCCGCGCCGCCCTGGCGGCCACGCTGCGCACGCGCCGACGCATTGCGACCGCTTTGGCGCAGGCCGCCGAAGAAGGACGTGCACCCACGCGACGCGAGACTCTTTCATGGCGCGCCGCGGAGAACGTGGTGCAGCTGGGCTTTCCTGCTCTGCTCGTGACCCGCGCCGCGGAAACCACTGCGCTGCCAGCACTTCTCCACGCACTGGAGCGCGATGCCGACGCCACGCGGCGGCTCGCAGGGCTCCTCCGGTCCACGCCGGATCCGGACAACGCACGTGCCGACGCCATACGGCACCTTCGTGCTGCGTACGCCCCGGCGTCCATCGTGGCCTTCAGCGAATACGCAAGCACCGTCGTCGCCCTGTTCAACGTGCTGCGCGCGGATGCCGGGGTAGGCATGCTCACCGCGCGCGAGGCCCGTATTGCAAGCGGGCCAGTCACACGTTCCGATCTACTCGCCCGCTTCGCGCACGTTGCGCAGGGTGCTCCCCCACCTCGGCCGCATGAACGCGTGACGCTCCTGCTTGCCACCGACCTGTTGTCCGAGGGAGTCAACCTGCAGGACGCCAGCATCGTGCTGCACCTCGACTTGCCGTGGAATCCCGCTCGGCTCGCCCAGCGCGTGGGCCGCCTGCGCCGGCCCGGCGGGGCGAAGGCGGTGAGCGCATGGTTGCTCGCCCCGCCAGCTGGAGCGGCAGCGCTGCTCGATGCGGAAGCGCGCCTGCGCCGCAAGCTTGCCACCGCCGAGCGGGTCATGGGCCTGGGGTTCCGTGTGATTCCCGCGCTCTCGATCGCGGCGACGGCGTGCCTCTCGGACTCACCAGTCAGCCGCGCGCACGCTACTGCCGGAAATGCGGGCGCGCTCATCGGTCATCTCGAGCAGTGGAGACCGATCAGTGCATCACCACACACACTTCCTACATACCCTGTCGTTGCCTGCGTGCAGGCACAAGTCGAGGGTTGGCTGGCGGCGCTGCGCGACGGTCGCGTGCTCGCCTGCGTGAACGGTGTCGTCTCCACGTCGTTGCGAGACGCGGTGACGCTCGCAGCGCTCGCGAACGGCGTGGCCCGTGATGCCGGTATTGCTGAAAGCCGAGAAGCAGTTGGTCGCATCAGCGACTGGCTTGCGGCAGCGCAGCTCGAGAGCATCTGTGGGCTGAAGGAGCGCCCCGGCCCACTGCAATGCGTGGTGCTGGAGTGGACGCGGATGCTGATGCGGTCGATGCGGCGGCACGAGCGGGTTGTGGTGATGCCGCTGATTGCGCGGTTGCGATCGCGCCTTCAACAGCCGTTTCCCCTGGGCACCGAACAGTCGCTCGCCGACCACGCGAGGTGCGCCGTGGACGCGTGCCGCGCGACGGAGGCGCTCGCGCAGGCACACCAGATTCTCGACACTGCGCCGCAAGCGCAGGTGCGCGCCGAGGCGACGTCCACAATGGACTCTGTTCCGGCTGCGCTCATCCTGTTCAGCAGCGCACCCGCGTGAAGCAAGAGTGCGCTACGCTGTCATCTCCCGTGCGCGGCCCGCGCAGTCAACGCAGCAGTGGCGACTCGCCCCTTGGGCCCAACGACAAATCCGGTTCGTCCGCCAAACTGCAGGGCGTTGTAGGCCACCGAGTCGGTGGCCGTCCACGTCAGCCCGCCGTCGTGCGACCGATCCGTGCCGTTGAGGCCCACCGCCACGACTTCGCGCCCGCGCGTACCCGGCACGAATTCCACCGCCGAGCGGAATCCCTGTGGAGCTGCCGAGCTGTCCACCAGTGTCCAAGAGCGGCCGCCATCGCTGGTGATCGCGACATTGCGCCCCCCCAACCCGGCCTTCGCGTAATCCCCGCCGCTGATGACCCCGTGCAGACCGTCGCGAAATGCCGCGGAGAAAATGCCCGTCGACGCCGCGCCGGCGCGAATGGGAGAATCCCACACACGCCAGTGCCTGCCGTAATCCGTGGAGTGATAGACGCGCGCGACGGCAGCGCCACCAGTCACGAACCACGCGTCGCCGTGACTCTGCACCGTGACGCAGCTACCGCTCGCGGCGAACGCACCCTCACCGGGCAGCGCGAGGGGCATTCCTTCCGCCGGTGTTTCCTGCCACGTCTCACCGCCATCGCTCGTGGTGACCACGAGGAATCGTCCGTCCACCGGATCGCTCACCGCAATGCCGCGTCGTGCGTCCCAGAACCGTATGGCGTCGAGGAACGATCCCTTCCGCGTGCTCACGAATCGCAGTGACCATGTGTGCCCGCCATCGGTGGTGCGGAAGACTCGCGACGAATCGCCGATGCTCATGGCGAACGCCGTGCGCGCGGAAATGGCGGCGATGGCGCGGAGGTCGAGCGTCTCCGCGCCGGCCACCGTAGCCACCGTCCACGTGCCGCCACCATTGGTGGTGCGGATCACGGTGCCGTTCTGGCCGCTCGCCCACGCAACAGACGGCGAGACCACACTGAGCCCGCGCAATTCCACCGTGGTGCCACTCGACTGCGTCGTCCACTGCGCGCGTGCGGGGACGGTGATCAGGTGCAGGAGGAACGCTGGAACGACGAACAAGGGGAAGCGCATGGCAGTGCGGGCCGTGTCGAAGATGAACAGATGGCGCGAGGTACGGAGTATGCCTTTGCCGTACGTGCGAAGGCCAGTGCCTTGGCCCGATCTGCGGGAACCACCACGCGGAGGAAGGGATGTTGACGGCAAAGGAACGGGAATCGTTCGCACTGGAAGTCATGGAAGAAGTGCGACGCTGGGCAGGAGTGGAAATGCGCGCGCATCCCAGTGCCACTACGGTGGGCACCACCGACGGCGTGGAATTCCGGCTCTCGGGCCGGCAGATCGGGCACATTCATTCCGACTGCGGCGTGCACCTGTCACTCACCCGCGCGCTCAAGGACAGCGTGGTGAAGGAAAACCTGGCCGAGCCGCTGCCGATGGCGCCGTTGTCGGGGTGGACGATGTTCAACCCAATGACCGCCAGTGATGTAAAGCGCGCGATCTGGCTGCTGCGGCTGAACTACGTCAGGCTGCGGCGTCAACGCATGACGCCCCTCGCGTCCGCGAACTCCGAACTCCTCCAGCGTCACGAGGCTGCCCTGGGAACGCTCAGCACGGGCGTGGCCAGCGTGTTGCGCCGAACACAGGCGCGCTCGAAACCACGGCCAATCCCGGAACTGGGCGCGTAGCGGGTCGTGCTGGAACCTGACGCCGGCATCGCCCGTAGGATGGTCATCGGTAACGCCGCCGTCCGCGTTCCACCCTGTTCAACCCGTGGGGAGACATCATGTCGCTGGTACTCAAGGCGCTTGCGCTCAGGCTTGTGGCCGGCCGGACTGTTGGCGGCGTATTCGGGTTGCTCGCCGTGCTGCTCGTGCCGGTTGCCGCGATCCTGAAATTCATCGGGCTGCCACTTCTCGCCGTACTCGGCGTGATCGGTGCGCCGCTTTTCCTCATCCTCGGCGCTATCGGCCTGCCAGTGCTGATCGTGTTGGGCATCGGCGGCGCGCTGTTGCTCGCACTCGGCATGGTGTTGATGCTGGGTGTGATTGCGGTAAAGATCCTGCTGCCCATCGTGCTCGTGCTGTGGTTCATCCGCTGGCTGCGCAGGCCGCAGCCGCCGACGCCGTATCATCCGGGCGTCGCGGTACCAGACGTCGGGTAGGCCCTGCTAGGGTACGGGCGGCTTGTCGCGGCGGGCCGCTCGACCCATGCGCGCCTTGAACCAGCGCCACCGCACCCACGACATCACGCAGAACACCGCGCCCAGCTCTATCGCGAGCGGCCAGTCGATGGTCACAGGCCGAATTGCGTCAGGTGGTGGTCCGTATGCTTGTACGCGAGTGCGCCCCACGCGTGCGGCGACATGGCGCCGAACAGCGGGTGGTCTGGCCACGCAGTCGCAGCATCGCGCTCGGCAAACCGCTGCACCGACGCGAAGAAGGCGCGCATCTCGTCGTCGAATGCGCCAGGTGCGCGCGCAACCAGTTCTCTTGCCGTCGGCAGGTTCTTCGCCATGGGCACCACGTAGAGCAACAACTGCTTGATCACGGGCAGCCCCGCCGGATGACGCCTGCCGCGCACGACGTGGACGCCCGTTGCCATGCGCATGGAGTCGGTGATGTGCACGATCATCTGCGACGCGTTCATCCTGCCCCACCGTGGTCTCGTTGCGGGCGACAGGCGGCGCGCCCGCGCAAGAATGGTCTCGCGATCCGCCGAGTCGTGCATGGCTGGCGGCATTGTGCCTACAGACCGATCGACAGGCCGAAGGACGCGACGTTGTCGTGCGCGGCATCGACGCTCGTGCTCACGCGCCGCAGGTACCCTACCCGCCCTCCAATGCCGAACACCAGCATGACGTGCGCCTCCACACCGGCGTAGGTGGTATTGGGGCTCGCGTCCCACGGCTCGCCCCGCGTGCGCACCAACGCACCACGCACGGAGTATCCCGAGCCGAATCGGCCGAGCATCCTGAAGTAGCCTACGGAAATCTCGCCCCCCTGGAGGCCTGGCTCTACCATGGCGACCACGCCGTCATTGCGATGCGCGCTCAAGTCCACCAGGACTCCGCCCGCTACGGACAATCGCAGCGGACTGCCATAGTGGACGCCTACAGCTGGCGAGACGTGGGGCTCGGAATCCGGCGTGCGAGTGACCTGCGCGCCAGCGGAGAGAGGCGCGATGGTCACGAGTCCGATGATGAAGACGAGACGGCGCATGCGATAATCCCGCAGGGTCAGGAATGAACCACAGAGTTCACGGAGGTCACGGAGAAGAATCAAGGGCATTAGCCGTTCAGTTTTCATCCGCGTCTCTCCGCGTACCTCCCTGGTTGAAACTCGTGTGGCTAGCGGCGCTCGGCGCACGCTACCAGTCCCCGCGCTTTTCACCACGCCGATACGCCGCAAGCAGTGAGAAGAGGATCCCCGGAATCCAGAGCGCAATCCCGAGCCACCATAGCACCTGGCCCAGAGCGAGCCTGGAGGTATGCACCGCGAAGGCTATGCACACCCACCCGGCGAGCAGCCAGAAGACCATGTGGCCGCAAGTCAGTATCAGGTCGCGATACGTCTCGCCCCGCGCCGCCTGGTGCGCCGCTTCGGCGCGAAGGATCTGCTCGTCGTAGGTCTTGCGGGGCGCTGGCATTCACGCTCAAGTCGCTGCGGGTTCGTACAGGTCATCCACGTCAGCGGCCGCAAGCTCGACGAGAAAGTCCGCCACGTGCTGCGTGACCTCGGCGGCATAGCGGGCACCCTTCTCTGCCGAGCTGCGTGCAGGGTTGCCTACGCCCGTATCGTCCGAAATCTCCGTCCATCGGCGCGGTGCCCAGGCCCATCCCTCACGCATGGCCGCCATCCGCCAGCGCTTCTCGGCGCCGGCTCCGGCTTCGTCCAGCGGACGCACCAGCGCCGGCGCCACGTGCATCATGACGCTGGTCTCCAGCTCGCCTGCGTGGTCGCCGTGGTCGCTGAAGATCTGCTTCGGCTCGCCAACCTTGTACCAGTTCAGGGTGCACAGGAACACCGTGGTGCGCGCCTGCAACTCGCGGATCATCTGCCGAAAATCGTTCCCGCCGTGACCGTTGAAGATCACCAGCTTCCGAATTCCCTGTCCCTCGATGGCGTGCACGAGGTCCGCGAGCAGCGCCGCCTGCGTGGCAGGATTCATGTTGAGGCAGAGCTTGATGTCCAGTTGCCCGGTGTTCACCCCGAACGGAACGCACGGTAGTACCACCACACGCGCACCACGTTCCCAGGCCAGCCGCGCCGACTCCGCGGCCAGTGCATCGCACTGGATGGAATCCGTGGCGTAGGGCAGGTGATAATTGTGCGCCTCCGTGGCACCCCAGGGCAGCACGGCCACGGTGTAGGGTGTGGACGCAACGGTCTTCCAGGTACTTTCGGCAAGGATCCAGGGGCGTGCACTCATGCTGCAAATTCGCCCCCGTGGCGCGCCGACGCCAGCATTTCACGGTATCTTGCGTTTTGGGAACTGCCCGCCCGGGCTGCACGTTTGAAAACGACCTTCGCCTGCATCCAGCCCTCACAATGCCCGACAGCACGGATTCCTTTGTCGCCGACGCCCTGCGCCTGCTTCAGGACCGCGGCACGCAGGTCCTCAACGCCATCGACGACGGCGTCTTCTTCCTCGATCATCAGGGCCGCACCATCTTCATGAACGAGGCCGCCGGCCGCATGCTCGGCTTCACCAACAGGGAAGTCCTGGGCAAGGCAATGCACGACCTGACGCATCATCATTACGCGGACGGCACCCCGTTTCCCGCCGAGGAGTGTCCCATCCTGTCCTCCGTCACGGATGCGGTGCAGCAACGCGTAGGCGCCGACATCTTCTGGACCAAGGGCAACGTCCAACTGCCGGTGGACTACACCAGCATCCCCATCAAGGAGGGCAGGACGGTCATCGGCGTGGTGGTGACCTTCCGCGATATCAGCGAGCAGCAGCTCGCCGAGATCCAGGCGGCGCGCCTCAAGGGCGAGCGTGCGGCGCGCGCGGAAGCAGAGAGCGCACGAGAGGCGCTGCGGGCCAGTGAGGCGCGCTACCGCTTCCTGGCCGAGGCGATTCCGGTGCAGATCTGGACCGCGCAGCCGAACGGCGCGCTCGACTACGTTTCACAACGCGTTGCCGACTACTTCGGCACGACAGTCGAGCAGGTGCTTGGCGAGGGATGGCAGAACGTCATCCACCCTGAAGACCTGCCATCCGTTGTCGAGCGCTGGACAGGGTCGCTCGCCACGGGCACTCCGTATGAAGTGGAGTTCCGCCTGCGCGGCGCGAATGGCGACTATCGTTGGTACCTTGGCCGAGCGCTGCCGCAGCTCGATGACAGCGGCAGCGTGGTGCAATGGTTCGGAACCAATACCGACATCCACGACCAGATGGCCTCCTAGCGAAACCGCATGCCGTTAGGCGCGATGGCGCCGGGCTTCGGCACGGTGAATACCTCGGGCTTCACCGGCGCGGCGGATGGACGCTTTGCAGGGCGCGTACCCGGCTGGTCCACCGCCCCCCTTGGCCGATTGTCCGTCACCGCGGATTTCATGGTGAGCGCGATGCGATTGCGCGGAAGGTCCACGCTCATCACGCGTACCTTCACACGCTGGCCCACCGTCACCACGTGGTTTGGATCGCTCACGTAGCGATCGGCAAGCTGCGACACGTGCACCAGGCCATCCTGGTGCACGCCCACGTCCACGAACACGCCGAACGCCACGATGTTCGTGACGACGCCGTCCAGCTCCATGCCTTCGTGCAGGTCCTTCGGTTGCGTGACATCATCGCGGAACACCACCGCTTCGAACGCCGCACGCGGATCGCGACCAGGCTTCCGCAGCTCCACCAAAATGTCCTTCAGCGTGGGAAGTCCCACGTCGTCGGATACGTAGGTCGCGAGATCCAGCGACTCCACCCTCGTTTCATCCGCGATCAACTCGGCAATCGAGGCGCCGACGTCCTTTGCCATGCGCTCCACCAGGGCATACCGCTCCGGATGCACCGCGCTGGCATCCAGGGGATGCGCCCCGCCGCGCACCCGAAGGAACCCGGCCGCCTGCTCGAACGCCTTCGCGCCCAGCCGTGGTACCTCGAGCAACGCTCGGCGGGATGCGAATCCGCCCCGCTCGTCGCGCACCTTCACGATGTTCTCCGCCAACAGCGGCCCAATGCCCGACACGGACGCCAGCAGCGCCACGGATGCGGTGTTCACTTCCACGCCGACACGATTCACAGCGCTCACCACGATGTCGTCGAGCCGCTTCTTCAGGCGCCGCTGATCAACGTCGTGCTGGTACTGGCCCACGCCGATGGACTTGGGATCGATCTTCACCAGCTCCGCAAGCGGGTCCTGCAACCGGCGCGCGATGGACACCGCGCCGCGCAACGAGACATCCAGGCCCGGCAACTCGTCGCGCGCCAGCTCGCTCGCGGAATACACCGACGCCCCCGCTTCACTCACCACCACCACCTGCGGCACATTCGCGACACCCGACTCCTTCAGGACCTGGCGTACCAATGCTTCCGTTTCGCGCGATGCCGTACCATTGCCAATCGCGATGAGCTCTGCACCCGACGATGTGACCAGCCGCACGAGTGACGCCGTAAAGCGATCGGGCTGGTGCAGCATCCACGCATCGGTATGCAGCACCGATCCAGTGCGCGAGACGGCCGCCACCTTCACGCCCGTGCGAAAGCCCGGATCGAGACCAATCACGATGCGCTCACCTGCCGGCGCGGCAAGGAGCAACTGCTCCAGGTTGCGGCCGAAGATCGTGATGGCCTCCTCGTCGGCGCGCGTCTTGAGCTCCAGGCGCAGCTCCACCTCGATGGAGAACGCGAGCAGCCGCTTGTACGCATCCCGTGCCACGAGGTCCAGTTGCGCCACCGCGCGACGACCGGCCAGTACGCGCGCACCCAGCCCGGCGTGAATCTCCTCCACCGGCGCGGTAACTGTCCACGCAAGGATACCCTCCGCCTCGCCGCGCCGGATGGCCAGCACGCGATGCGAGGGAATGCCGCCGAGCGGTTCCGAGAAATCGTAGTAGTCCTGGAACTTCGAGACCTCCGTCTCCTTCCCCGTCACGGCGCGTGCCGTCACGCTGCCCTTGCGACGGGTGAGGTCGCGCACCCACCCACGCATGTCCGCATCCTCGGCCACGCGTTCGCTGAGGATGTCGCGCGCACCAGCAAGCGC
The DNA here is from genome assembly GCA_043758185.1 of Gemmatimonadaceae bacterium. GTDB lineage: Bacteria > Gemmatimonadota > Gemmatimonadetes > Gemmatimonadales > Gemmatimonadaceae > AG11. The sequence goes on from JAYVNZ010000183.1 coordinate 10,577, forward strand.
ATCGTCCGTGGTGGGCACCTCACGCTCGACGCTCACGAACTCTACGGCGCGCGCGCTGACTGCCGCGTCGTCCAGCGCGTCGTTCCAGATCATGTCCGCGAGTGGCTCGAGGCCGCGCTCGCGCGCGATAATGGCGCGTGTGCGACGCTTCGGCTTGAACGGAAGGTAGAGATCCTCGAGCGCCTGCTTCGTAGTCACCGCATCGAGCCGAGCGCCCAGCTCCGGCGTCATGCGGTTCTGCTCCTCGATCGACTTCCGGATGGCCGCGCGGCGGTCACCGAGCTCGCGGAGGTATTCGGAGCGCTCCTGGATTGCGCGGAGCTGCGTTTCGTCGAGCCCACCCGTGGCTTCCTTGCGATAGCGCGCCACGAAGGGAAGCGTGTTGCCCTCGCCGAAGAGCGCGAGCGTGCTGGCCACCTGGCGAACATCGAGCGTGAGCTCCTGCGCCACGGTGGAGGCAATCTGTGCCAGCTGGGAATCCATCAGTTGTCGTGGGAACGGAGCGGAAGGCGGTGTGCATGCGGGACGCGCAAGCTGACCGCACTGCTCACGTCATGCAACCCGTTGACACGCGGGTATCACGTGACGTCAGGCGTCTCGCGTCTCGTAGAAGTTGTCGCCTGCCGAATTGCTGCGCCGACAGTGGCGCCACTCCATCCAAGGAGCGCGGGAAGCAGCAGGGTCACGCCAAGCAGCGCAACTGCAGGAATGCTCATGCTGCCCGAGACCACCGTGGCCACGCGGCCAAACCGGCCGCTCGTCATGTCGAGCAACAGCAGCAGCACCCAGCCTGCCGTGGCGCCGAGTGCGACGCGCCACGGCCTGCCTCCATCGCGGCTGAAGATGACCCCCGCGACGAGTGCAACGATCGCGACGCCCCACCACCCGGCGGCGAACGTGAGCCCCGCAGCGGCTCCGGCAATGAGGAGTGTGGCGATCACGGGCGACCCGGAATGAGGTCCAGCACCGACACCCGTTGCGCGCCGGTCAGCGCCTCCGGAGTTCGCGGCACGTGCACGGGCT
>JAYVNZ010000184.1:0-3606 GCA_043758185.1 Gemmatimonadaceae bacterium
GATCTGCTGATCGACCGCTCGTGGCTGCGCGCGCTGACACGTCGGCTCGGCGAGATCGGGCGGTCGTCGCTGCCCGTCTTTGTCGTACAGAGCTATCTGTACTATATGATCGAGCTGCATGTGCTGCCTCCAGGCCGGCGCACGTGGCCGCTCTATTTCCTCGTGTCGCTTGCGGTTGTCTACGCGGCGGCGCGACTGTGGCTGCGACTCGGTGGCAACCGGCTGCTGGTCATGCCTGGCTATGGACGCGCGCACGACTGGTTCGCCGCGCGCCGCGCGCTCGTGGGGCGCTAGGCGCTTCGACTCGTATCAGTCACGATGAGAACGCGCGCGTGTCACGCGATTTCGACGACGACGATTGGATTTAACGGAAGGTGACGCAGGTTACTGCGCCCGTTCACAGTGATGCGTAGACTCTCCAGCGCAAGCATACGAACTCACACCACAGTGAGCCGAAGGCACGATCGCTGAGCCTCCCATGGAGGCCACGACAAAGGCAAACCCGGTGAAAGCCGGCGACGCAAAGCTACGAGGCTATAGCGCTCCCGATCGAGTTCCGAGACGCCACGCCAGTCGAGCCGCAGAAGGGCTACCTGACTCGGAGGCACTACATGCGTTCTCGGAAGCATCTCGTCGGACTCGCATCGGTCACACTCGTCCTGGCTGCAAGCGCGTGCGGCGACGCCGTCGATCCAACCCGCGCGCTGACTGCGGACACCGCCGCATCGTTCGCGCGCTCTGTTGGCCCGGTCGCGAAGGTGGTTGTCTCCCCGAGCACGAGCACGATTGCCGCGGGCACCTCGCTGCAGTTGAGCGCCAAGGCGTACGACAGCCATGGTCGCGGCATCTCCAATGCCACATTCGTCTGGTCGAGCAACGATTCGACCGTCGCCTCGGTAGGCGCCTCCGGCCACGTCTCTGCCAAGCGCGGCGGCTCGGTCGTCATCTCCGCGCTAGACGGCAGCGTCGTCGGAACGGCGTCAGTGCTGGTACCGGCCCCTGACACCGCCTTCAGGGCACCCGCGCCGACCACGACCCGCTGGGTTTCCGGCTACTGGGTGGGCTATCAGCGCGACCAGTATCCCGAAAGCCTGATCGACTTCACCAAGATGACGCACATTCTTGTTAGCGCGATCGAGCCGACCAGCACCGGCGGCGTGACCACCGACTTCTTCATCGACGCAACCAACGGCCCCACCGTCGCCCGCACGATTTCGTCGCGCGCACACCAGGCCGGCCGCAAGGCGATCCTGATGCTTGGTGGCTCGAGCTACCTCGCGGCGCTCAAGAGCGCGTCATCGTCCACCTACCGCGCGACGTTCGTCAAGAACCTTATCGCAACGATGGACGACCTCGGCTATGACGGCATCGACGTGGACTGGGAGCCGATCCAGCTGGCCGACGAGGCGCAGGCCCTGCAGCTCCTCAAGGACCTGCGCGCCGCACGGCCCTCCATGATCCTGACGTTCCCGATCAACTGGGTGGGCGCCAACTCCACGCCCGACACGTGGCTCGCGCAGGTCGCGTCGGTCGTCGACCAGGTCAACGTGATGTCGTACGAGATGGCCGGCAACTGGGGCGGGTGGACCAGCTGGCACGAAGGCGCGCTCTACGGCGAGGCGTCGAGCCATCCGAGCTCGATCTCCAGCAGCATCAAGGTGTTCCTCGCCGCCGGTGTGCCAGCCGCGAAGCTTGGCATTGGCCTCAGCGCCTACGGCTCCTGCTGGCGCGGGCCGACCGCCCCGAATCAGTCGGTGGGATCGGGCGTCGTTGCCAGCGATAACACCATGTCGTACTCGGCCATCGTCGGCCAGTATTACACGTCTGCTGCGTATCACTGGGACACGGCCGGTCGCCAGGCGTATCTCAGCTTCGCCACCGCCACGGGGCCGGCTGGCTGCACCATGATTTCGTACGAGGATCCGCAGTCGATCACAGAGCGCGGTGCCTATGTGAAGAGCGCCGGTCTGGGTGGCGCCATCATGTGGACGATCAACCAGGCACACCTCGCTTCCGCGGCCGTCGGCCAGCAGGATCCGTTGCTCGCGGCCGCCTACTCGTCGATCATCCAATAGTCGCGAACTCGAGCGTCCCAGCGGCGCTGCCCCCCGCTCCGCACTCGTGTTGGACCACGCCCTCGGCAAACCCGCCGGGGGCATGCTTTGTCCAGTGGTCTGACCCGTTTTGTCCAAATCTCAAGCAAAATCAGTCACTTTAACCAAATTTGTGCAGTGTGCGATTATTCGACACCAGAATCGTGCGAAATCGCTCTTTTTGGGGGGACTTTCGGTCAAATATACGATTACGAAAGAGTAATTTGCATAACGTGTACTAATGTTATACTCTACTCACTCGCTACATGAGCTCGTTCCAGCGCGAGCGCGAACAGCTGTCCTCGGTCTGGACGGTCCTACCCCACCTCAACGATACCGGCGACGATGCCAGTCTCGGCAGGGCAGTACTTCATTGCACTCCCTACGAACGTCGTTTGCGCAAGCCAGCAGAGTGCCTGGTTTCGTCGCAGCGGTCACCTGGACCCGTCCGCCGACGTCGCGGGCATTGTCCTCGCGGGCTTTCAGAACTGGGGAGATGGACGGTTCGAGCGCGTCCTCCGCGGTCCACTCCTTCCGGTCGCGCAGACTCCACTGATTCGGTACTCGTTGGACTGGCTCCGCCTTGGCGGGGTATCGTCCGCCATACTCTGCGCGGGGCGCGCGACGAGCGCGGTGCGCGACTGTCTGGATGTGGGTGCCGATATTCGCATCCATCTGGACTACCTCGAGGATGTGGAGCCGCGCGGGCCCGCCGGCTGTGCACGCGACGCGATGCTCCGATCGTCGGCGAACGTCTTCGTCGTGGTCGAGGGATCGATGATCCCGCGCCTCGACCTCTCGGCGCTCCTCGAGTCGCACCGCGCCTCGAAAGCGGCCGCGACGGTCGTGGTCGAGATTGAGCGCCGCACGCGTGCCGGGGCCGGCACGGAGCCCCGGCAGGCCGGCGGCGTCTATGTGTTCGAGCGCAGGGTGCTGGAGGGGGTACCGGCCCGCGGATATCAGGACATCAAGCAGGGGCTCCTCGAGCGCCTGTACACCGCCGGCGAGAGCGTGGTGACATACGAGGTGCAGGGAATTGCGCCGCGCGTCCTCGACGCGGCGACCTACGCATCGGTGGGGCAGTGGCTCATAACGGAAGAGATCCGGCGGCCGCGGTTCCTGGCGGACTACGTGCGCGTCGGCGACGGGTTGCGTCATCCCACCGCCGTCGTGCACCCGTCGGCGCGGCTCATCGGCCCCATCCTGATCGGTCCGAATGCGCGCATTGATGCAGACGCGATCGTGGTTGGGCCTACCTCCATCGGCGCTTACACGGTCATCGGTGAGGGAGCGGTGGTGTCGCGTTCCATGTTGTGGGACTATTGCGCTATCGGGGAGCATGCGTCGGTGGACGGTTCACTCCTTGCCAACGCTGCAACTGTAATGCGCGGGGAGCGGCTCGTCGCCACGGCGCACACGCCGGTCGCCACGCCCGCGCGCGGCGCTCGCGTGCAGTCGGTGCGGCGCGGCGTCGCTGCGGCCACTGCGCCAGCGCCAGCGGATCATCCTTTCG
>JAYVNZ010000185.1:0-7391 GCA_043758185.1 Gemmatimonadaceae bacterium
GCGTCACATGGGGCGCAAAGCTTATAACGAGCGACAGCACCTCGCCGCGGAGGCACGCAAGCTGGCGGCGCGCACACCACGAACGATCACGATTCTTCCCCCATAACCTCACGGGGACATTTCTATTGAACAAAGTACGGCGACAGTTCTATTGAACGTTGACATTGCAGTTGCAGCTCCCCTTGCGCCCCCCGTCGTGGCATTATACCTTAGTACTAAGATGACAACCGCCACGGCACGCAAACCCGGCCCCCCCACATCCGCGAAGGATTCTACCAAGGCCGCACTCAAGCTCTTCGTGGTGCTGTCCAGGGCGCACAACGCCATCAACGCCCGGCTCGACGCATACATCGCGCAGCATGGCCTCACGCCCACCGAGTTCGGCATCCTCGAGGTGCTGCATCACAAGGGTCCACTGCTCCTCGGCGAGATTCAGCGGAAGATCCTCGTGACGAGCGGCGGCATTACCTACCTGGTAGATCGCCTGGTGGAAAAGAAGCTGGTGAAGCGCGAGCAATGCCCGGAAGACCGCCGTGCACGATACGCGGTACTCACGCCCGCTGGTGACGCACTCATTCGCGGCGTCTTTCCCGCCCACGCCCTCCGCATCGCCGAGGCCATGTCCGGCCTCACCGTGCGCGAACAGGGTGTAGCGGCCAAGCTCCTCCGTCGACTCGGCCTCGCCGCCGCAGGTGAGGCATCATAGCGCTGCGACAACGCCATAACTCGGCCCCTCATATCTCAGTACTGTGTTACTCAGTAGTTCACCATCATCCAACGAGACTCCCAATGACTGCACCCTCTGCACCCGCCGCCACCAACGCCTGGAAGCTGGATCCCACCCACAGCATCGTGGAGTTCTCCGCAAGGCACATGATGTTCACCACCGTGAAGGGACGGCTCTCCGACGTCGACGGGACCGTCACGGTGAATGGCAGCACACCCGAGAGCGCGAGCGTGCAGGCAACCATGAAGGCCGCCAGCATCGACACCCGGACCGAGCAGCGCGACCAGCACCTGCGCTCCGCCGACTTCCTGGATGCCGAGCAGTATCCGGAAATCACGTTCAAGAGCACGAAGCTCAGCGGCAGCAAGGAACACTTCACCATCACCGGTGACCTGACCATCAAGGGCACCACCAAATCGGTCACGCTGGACGCCACGTACGAGGGCACGGGCAAGGACCCCTGGGGCGGCGAACGCATGGGCGTGAGCGCAGAGGGCAAGGTCGACCGGCGCGAGTTCGGTCTCACCTGGAACCAGGCGCTCGAAGCGGGCGGTGTGCTGGTGAGCAACGAGATCAAGATCCACATCGACGCGCAGCTCGTCCGCGCCTAGGAGCACCAATGCAGCTCACCGGCATCCATCACCTCACAGCCGTCTCGGCCAGAATCCGGGACAACCACCTCTTCTTCACGCAGACGCTCGGGATGCGTCTCGTGAAGCGGAGCGTGAACCAGGACGACGTGAGCGCGTACCACCTCTTCTACGCCGACGCCAAGGGCACACCTGGCACGGACCTCACCTTCTTCGACTGGCCGGTGCCGGCCGAGCGCCGTGGTACGAATGCCATCGTGCGAACGCATCTTCGCGTGGCAGGTCTCGCCACACTCGAGTGGTGGAGCCAGCACCTCGGCGAACGGGGCGTGACTGCCGGGCCCATCGTCGAACGCGATGGGCGGCACACGCTGGATTTCGAGGATCCTGAAGGCCAGCGCCTCTCGCTCGTGGACGACATGGGCGTCGGTGCATCGCATCCGTGGGAGCGGAGCACCGTGCCACCAACGCACCAGATTCGTGGACTGGGACCCATCCTGCTCAGCGTTCCCGATCTTCGGGGCACCGACGCCATTCTCCAGCAGGCCATGAACATGCGTGCGGTGCGGCAGTACCCGCATCCGGACAATGCCGCGCACACGGTGCACGTGTACGAGATGGGAGAAGGCGGACCAGCGGCGGAGCTGCACGTGGCCGTGCAGCCGGGCCTCGCCACCACCCGGCAGGGCGCAGGCGGCGTACACCACGTGGCCTTCCGCACGCCCGACGCCGAGTACGAAGCGTGGGCAGAACGGCTCCGGACACTCGGCATACCGAACAGTGGGGAAGTTGATCGCTTCTGGTTTCGCAGCCTGTATTTCCGCGAGCCCAACGGCATCCTCTTCGAGATCGCGTCCGACGGGCCGGGCTTCGGGGTGGATGAGGATGAGGCGTCCCTCGGTGCGAAGGTGGTCCTGCCGCCATTTCTCGAACCGCGCCGCAGCGAGATCGTGTCCCGGCTGAAGCCCATCGACTGACCGAAGTGGGACGGCCACCGTCCTGATGCACCGCCCATTCGCGGGCGGTGCAATCTTCATAGGTTATCTCGCATGCCCAGCTTCCGGCGCGCACTGTACGCGTTTCGCACCGCCACGGTCCTTACCGGACGTCCCGCGTGGGCGGCTGGGGTGCGTGCATCGCTGGCCACCGTCATTCCCCTGGCGGCGGGGCAGCTGCTGGACCATCAGGGCGCAGCCACCTGGATGAGCCTGGGCGGATTCAACGGCGCGCTGTCCGACAAGGGCGGATCGTACAGTTCGCGCGCATGGACCATGGCCGCGCTGATGGGCACAAGCGCCATTGCAGCGGCGCTCGCGACGGTGGTGAGCGGACACCTGGCGCTCGTGCTCGCGGCCACCTTCGCTGTGGCGTTCTTCACGAGCGTTCTGCGCGTCTGGGGGAATCCCGGCATCAGCGTGGGAAGTGCCACGCTCACGGTGTATGTGGTGGCCCTGGCGATACCCACCGCAGCCGCGGCCGAGGCATTCGCGCGTGCGGGGTACCTGGTGCTGGGCGGATTGTGGGCCATGGGAATCGCACTGGTGCTCTGGCCGTTGCGTCCTTATCGACCCGCGCGGCTCGCGGTATCGGCGGTCTATACCGCGCTCGCCAACTACCAGGAGCAACTGGCGATCGAGTCCCGCATGCGGGATACCACCGAGTGGCCGGTGTTCACACCTGCACACAGCACGAGCGTGCGAACCGCGCTCGAGAACGCGAATGCGATACTCGTGCAGCTGCGGCGCGGCAGACCGGGTGCCGCAGATCGCGGGGAACGCCTGCTCGTGCTCGCCGAATCGGCGGACCAGACGTTCGGCCACAGCGTCGCGCTCGGCGACACGCTCGCGTCGCTGAGGACGACAGGGCGCAACGATTCGCTGCATGAGAGGTGCATCGAGCTGCTGCGCGCCATGGCCACGACGTCGCGCCAGGTCGCCGCAGCCATCGAATCGGAATCGGCGACGGTCCCGATTGCGGTACCATGGGGAGGAGAGCAACTGCGGCACGCGATGCGACTGCAGCCGCCCGCTGACGTGAACGCGCAGTACGAGCACGCGGCCATGATCGCTGATCGTGCGTCACAATTTGCGAGCGCGGCCGCCGTCACGGTCGAGGAGTTGAATGGTGGCCAGCCGGATGCTGCGGACCTCGCGGCGGCGGTCCTCGTTCGTGCGCCGGCGTCCGAGGAACCGCCGGAAGAACATGCGCTCTGGCAGTCGTTCCGTGCGATGCTCTCGCCGGGCTCGCTCATCGTGCGATTCGCGCTTCGCGTTGCGGTGGTGACCACCATTGCCGTGGCGCTCGCCGAACTGCTCGAGTTGAAGCGTGGCTACTGGCTCACGATTACCGTGATCGTCATACTCCAGCCGTATACCGGTGTCACGTTCACCCGCGCACTTCAGCGGGTGCTCGGCACGGTGCTGGGTGCGTTACTGGCGGCGGGCCTGGGGATCTTCTTTCACGATGCGCGGGCGGTGCTGGTGATCGCCACTGTATTCGTGGCGTGCTGCGTGGCCCTCCTCCCGCTGAATTACGCGGCGTTCTCGGTGTTCCTCACCCCCACGTTCGTGCTGCTGGCCGAGGCCTCCGCTGGCGATTGGCACCTGGCGGGTACGCGCGTCGTGAACACGCTGCTCGGCGGCGCACTTGCGCTCGCTGGCGCGCGGTTCCTGTGGCCGAGTCCCGAGCAGAGCCGCTTCCCTGCGTATGCCGCCGCGACGCTGCACGCGAGTGCCGAGTACCTCGAATGTGTTGTGGCGCTGTATCATGACCCTCGCCCGGAGGCTGGGGAGACAATGCGCGCGCGGCGGCGGGCACTTGGCCTGACGATGATGAATGCGGAGGAATCGCTGCAACGTGCGCTGAACGAGGCGCACGGTGACCAGCAGGCGCTTGCACCGGCGCTCACCCTCCTGGCCTACGCGCGTCGCTTTGCTGCGTCCGTTGCGGCCCTGGCCATCACGCGTCACGCAGCACACGCCGGCGTACGGCGTGCCATCGAGCCGTTTTCGCTACAGGCCGCTTCGACGCTGGGCGATCTCGCCGGTGCGCTGGAGGAGGGAAGGGTGCCGCTCCCGCTCAGTGGCGCGACGGTGGAGACTCCGCCACTGCCGGCTGTGGTGACTGCACGGATCGAGCGGTTGTCGCGCCAGATCACCACGCTGCACGATTCGGTGGCGCGTTTGGTGGCCGCGTCTCAGCGGACGGAGCCAGCTGGCGGGGGAACGGTCCTTGCGCCCATAATCGGGGTATGACTGTCACGTCCACCCGGACACCGCACATTCACATCATGGGACTGGCGTCGTGACCTCTCGATCATTTGAGGACTCTAGTGGGGTCACCTGGGAAGTATTCGAGGTCCATCGCACCTCGGGTGCGGTGGGAGGCGTGTCTGCGGGCCTCGAGAAGGGCTGGCTGAGTTTCGCCAGCGAGCAGGGCAAGCGCCGGCTGGCGCCGTTCCCTGCGGTGTGGCGCGAGGCCACTGACCTCGAACTCGAGCGGTTGTGCACGCAGGCTCGCGTGTCGAGGCCACCCCGCTTCAACGAGCAGGCAACGAGCGCCGTCGCGGGGAAAAGCTTCGCGAAGCCGTATGACCGCGTCGCGGTGACGACACCGCCACCGGCGGCGGAGGCTGTCCCGGCCACGTCGAGTGATGAGGCCGATCAGATCCGTCGGCTCGTACGGGGCTTTGCGCATCAGGCCAGGGCGGACAAGCTGCCGGCCATCGAGGCGATGGTGAAGCTCAAGGGCATGTTGCACGAGCGGCATGGCGGCCCCGATACAGCGCCAGCGCTGCGAGCGGTTGCGACGGATGTGAGCCGGGTCCGCCGGTGGTTCGTGGAGGCCTTCTACTTCGAAGGCGCAGTCCAGAGCTGAAAAGCACACCCTCGCCTCGCTCAGGATGAGGGGAGAGATCTGCGGTCGGAGGTCGGAGATCTGAGATCTGAGATCAGAGGTCGGAGGTCAGAATCTGGCGTCTGACATCGGGCGCCGCGCCACCACGGTTTGCCCCGAATCGGCATGGCTTCTTATGTGACGTCAGTGGCCGATAGGTGACATCAGACATCGCACCCTGCGTTTGACGTTGGGTGTGACGTCCGATATCCCCCATCGGCTTCTGACGTCACATAAGAGAACAACCCACCATGCGCAGGCATTGGTGGCGCGGCGCCCGATGTCCGATATCGGACGCCTGACCTCCGAAGTCCGACCTCCGACCTCGGACCTCCGAACGCCGCTCAGGTCGTCACCTAATCGCTGTATGGCGATTCGTGGTACGGTGACTCGTCGTCAGTGAAGAGGTCATCGAACGACTCCTTCACGCGCGGTGCAGGGGCATCGCCCTCAGGGGCGAGCGCGCGGATGAGGTCCACGAGCATGGGGCTCAGGTGCGCACCGTAGCGGCGCAGCATCGACGCACGCTCGCGCTTCCGCAGGAGAAAGGCGAGGATCGGCATGTCCGCCTTCGCGCCGTTGCAGTCCGTGCACGCGAGGACGAGGTTGTCGCGACGGTCGAAGGCGCTCTGTCCGCGGCGTGGGGCCACGTGATCCAGCGTGATGGTCGTGGCAGTTGCGCGGCGGCCACAATATGCGCACACCGACCCATGCTGCTGGATGAGCCACCGTTTCGTCTCGGCGTATGCCGTGCGGCTCGTGGATGTCGACGTCAGCTGCGGGGCGGCAGGGCCGCGCCCCCTGCGTCGGGGAGATCGTTTTCTTGGTGTCGTCACGACGAAAGGAAATCGCGACCAGTCGTCTGGCCGCCGGAATGGAAAAGGATGAGCCGCTCCAAGGACGAGCGAGGGCGTGCCGGCGCCACGATATCATGAACCGGCTCGTTCCACTCCAAGGTACACCGCTCACAAAGGGGCCGTTCCGCGCATGAGCGGAACTCGCTACAGCATGAACACGTTTACAACGCAAGATAGATGCAAACGCATCTATATACGCGCCAACGCTTTTGTGACGGGCGATCCGCTGGCCGGGGTCGCTAGCAGATTCGATGTCACGTCCCTCACTGCGCCCCCTGGAGACTCAAGCATGCATTTCCGTACCATTGCCCGCGTGTTGTCCGCTGCATCCCTTGCGGCGTTCGCCGCGTGCGGCAGCGATACCCCCACCACCGTCACACCAGCCCCCATCATCTACAAGGCGTCATTGAGCGGAGCGAACGAGCGACCCAATGCGAACACGAGCGCGGCCACGGGAACCGCGACCTACACGCTCACCGGGAATTCGCTGTCGTACATCGTGACCGTGAGCGGCCTCACCGGTCCAGCCACGCTGTCCCACCTCCATGTCGGCTCGGCGGCGGTCGCCGGTCCGGTGGTCGTTCCGTACGTCACGGGTTCAGTGGCTTCGGGCAACGTGACCGCGGGCACCGTCGACCTTAGCCAGCCTGTCTCCAACGGCACGACGTCCATCACTGGCGACTCGCTGAAGGTGCTGCTGAATACCGGCAATGCGTACACCAACGTGCACACGTCGCAGTTTGGCGGCGGCGAGATCCGCGGCCAGATCCTCAAGCAGTAGCCAGAGCGGAGATTACTCTCGTACCGCGAGGCCTGAAAAAGCCTTGAACCACAGGGGACACGGAGGACACAGGGGAAACGGCGCACTTTCCAGCCGCGCATATTCCCTTCGATGCGCTCTCCGTGGTCCTTTGTTACTTCTGTGACCTCTGTGGTCCTTCTTTGCTTCACCAGAACCACACCGGCACTCCGGGGTACGCAGTGCGGGCATGATGGTCTCGAGCAACGGAGCGATATGCGGTGGACCCCCTGGAAACTGGCTGTGCTTTCGCTCCTCTGCGCCTGGGCACCGGCGTCCGCGCAGGCGCATCAGGGCGCAACGCCGCCCCCCGCGCCGGCAAGCAGGCCGCGCGTTGGGTATGCCGCCGACCCCGTTCCACCACCACAGCCTGTTCGCACCGCGGCCCCCGTCTACTACTACCAGCCGGGAGGTTATGTCCTGGTCGGGGCACCCTACCTGGTGCTTTCCGACGGCTCGCTGCTGGTGGACTTCGGCAACGGGTACGAGCGTGTGCTCCGGCAGTGCGCAGTGGTGAACGGCAA
>JAYVNZ010000186.1:0-2419 GCA_043758185.1 Gemmatimonadaceae bacterium
GCGTGGAAGGTGCCGTCTTCACCCATGCGGCCCTCGACGACGACGTCAACGCCGTCCGTGAACGTGTCGGGTGCAATGCCGCGGTAGACCACAGGAAAGCCCTTCGCACCGTCCGTCACGTTGAACGCGTATTCCTTGCCGCCCGGCACGCGGGTGATGCTGCCCGGCACCACACGCGCGCCGATCTTCACGCCGGTGTTCCGGAAGGTGGGGTCCGCGGTAAGCTTGCCCGCCAGCTCCGTGGGGGTGAGGTAGTACATGCCGGTGTCGTTGATGGACGTCGCCATGAGATACCCCGCCGTACCGAGCACGAGGGCGCCACCGATGAGGAACTTGGTTCGCGCGGAAGTCATGCTTCAATATAGTGTGCACGGCCGGGGTCGCCGGAAGGCGGCAGTTCCCCTACACGGACGGTCAGCGCCGGGTGCGAACCAGCAGGACGGTGGCCGCACCGGCGCCCGCAGCGTCCCATGCGAGGTCGCGCGCGCTGAAGTCCCCTTTCACGTTCCGGTCGTGCACTTCCTTGCCTACCCCGATCACGGCGGTCGTCGCCGACGCCCCGGCGAGGGACGCCGCATGCGACAGCCCCGACGTCCGCAAGCTCGCATAGGACATGCTCTGCACGAACGCGGAGGTGAAGAAGTGCTGGAGCTTGTCGCCGGCAAACCAGGGGTCGCTGGCAGACGGACCTGCCGTGAGGGAGAACACCAGCCAGAGTCGGTTCATCACGCCACGCTTCGTGCTGGTGTGTCGAGCGCTCCCAACCGCCGGCCAATCAACTTCAGCGCGCGATCGAGGAGGATCTTGTGCTCGGCCGCGTGGATCCACGAGCTCGCACCACTGGGGTGTGGCAGGGGAATCACCAGCGAACGCCCCGCGGCATGCTCAACGTCGTGCTCCTCGCCCACCACGCTGGCGAGGGACACGTTCCCCAGGAACGACGCGATGGCCAACCGCCCCACGGGAATGATCACGCGGGGACGAATGATGCGTAACTCATCCGCCAGCCACCCACTGCACCGCGCACGCTCGGCCGGTGACGGCACGCGGTCACCGCGGCCTGCCCGGTGCGGGCCGGGATAGCACCGAGTCACAGCCGCGATGTACAGCACCTGCCGCGCGGTGGTTTCGTCGAGACCTGCGCGTGCAAGCCACTTGAAAAGCGTCTTGCCGGCGCGTCCCGCGAATGGGCGACCACCTGCACTCTCCGTCTGTCCGGGTGCCTGACCCACGAGCATGGCGCGCGGGGCGCGCGCGAGGGAAAGGATGGGTTGCACCCCGGGGCCGAGCGGACACCGTCGGCATGCGCCGAGGCTGGCGCAGTGTGCGTCGAGTGCGCGGCGGATGACGGTTGGAGTGCGTTGCATGGCTGTTTTGATTAACAAAACGAAAACTCTTTATCACGGAGGACACGGAGGATGGAGCAACCGGCGCCTGCGGGGAATTGAGCACCGGACTGGCTGTTTCCTCCGTGTCCTCCGTGTCCTCCGTGGTCGTGGCTTCCCGCGGTTGGGCAGATTGAGACAGGTTGGACGGCACGCGCGACGCCTGATCTCGAACTTTAGCCTTCCGCCGCGAAGCAAAAGGGCGTTCGCGCTATTCCGCGATCGGTAATGATTCCCGTGATCAACTCCGCCAGCGTGACATCGAACGCCGGATTGTACACCGCAACGCCTGCCGGTGCCGTTTCCAGCCCGCCCCAGGACAACAGCTCATCCGCCGCGCGGTGCTCGATGACAATGTCCCGCCCCGTGGCGGTCGCGGGATCCACCGTTGACCATGGCGCCGCCACGTAGAAGGGCACGCCATGATGCCGCGCCGCGAGCGCCAGTCCGTACGTCCCGATCTTGTTCGCCACGTCGCCGTTCGCGGCGATCCGGTCCGCTCCGACGATCACCAGGTCAACCGCACCATCGCGCAGCAGCGTGGCTGCCATGCTGTCAGCCAGCACGGTTACGGGAATGCCCGCCTGCACCAGCTCCCATGCCGTGAGGCGAGCACCCTGCATCAGCGGGCGCGTTTCGTCGGCGAACACGCGCACGTGCCTCCCAATCGCAACGGCCGCATAGACGGGAGCGAGCGCCGTCCCGATGCCGCCGGTGGCGAGTGCACCGGCATTGCAGTGCGTCAGCACACGCGCGCCATCCGGCACCACCGCCAGCCCGTGGTGGCCAATGCGCTGAGACATCGCGCGATCCTCCTCGAGAATGCGCGTTGCCTCGGCGCGCAGCGCGTCGTGCACGGCGCGTGCATCGCCCGCCGCACTGTGCGCCGCGCGACGCATCCGGGCCATGGCCCACGTCAGGTTCACCGCCGTGGGACGTACGGCGCCAATGCGGTCACTCATGGTCGCCATGGCGTCCACGAATGCGACACGCGAACCGGCCGCATGCCCGCCGAGCGCAACCACGAGGCCCAT
>JAYVNZ010000187.1:0-3910 GCA_043758185.1 Gemmatimonadaceae bacterium
CCCACGAGGACCACGAGAACTGAGACGCCCACCACACGCGCACGCAGGGGCTGCCAGTCTGCGCCGGGGGCGCGCGCGGCGGAGATCGCCTGGTCAACCAGCGCGAATGCGACCGCGATGGCCGCGAGCACCACGAGCTGGCCCACCTCGATGCCCACGTTGAAGCCGAACAGCGGTACGGCGAGTCGATCGACGAACAGGGCCTTGAGGTAATTGGCGAAACCGGCGCCATGCACGAGCCCGAACACGCCAGCGAATACCGGCCTGTATCGCCCGCCCCACACGGCATGCTCGCGGTCGCGCACGACGAGATTCTCGATGCCTGTAGCCACGATGGTCACCGGAATGAGGAACTCGATGACGTTCGATGGCAGCGTGAGGATGCCCGTGACCGCGAGGGCAAGTGTCACCGAATGCCCAATGGTGAACGCCGTGATCACCCACAGCACCTTGCGGAGGTCGCGGAATCTGTAGATCGCCGCGAGCGCAACGAGGAACAGGATATGATCCATGGCCTCGATGTCGACGATGTGCCGAAATCCGAGCTGCGCAAAGGTGGCGAATTCGCTCATGGCTGCCTCGCGCCCGACGTCGTGGCGACCGTGCGGGAGGCCGGCTGCAATGCGGCCAGCGTTGCGCGCGCCTCGACTGGCTGCACGGGGTGAAAGTATGCGTTGATCGCGAGCGCCCTCGTGAGTTGTGCGCGGGCGATGTCGTCGTTCCCCACGGCGTGCTGGATCATGCCGGAATGGAACAGCAACTGGGCATCCTGCGTGCCCTCCTTCAAGGCCTGCTGCATCGCGGCAACAGCCTGGACATCGCGGCCCTGCTTGTGGAGCGACCACGCCAGCAAGTCGTACGCGTAGATGTCCTTCCGGGTGCGCAACTCCTGCTCGATCTTCCGCGACACGGTGCTCACGTGGCGATTGTGATCCAGCAGGAACAGGCTCCACGCACGATGATACGCGCCCGGCTGCTTGAGCACGACGACGTCGAGCACATGTGCGTAGTCCGCGCTCTTCACGCTGTCGCCGAGCGCGGCGTACGCGTCGCTCAGGATGCCGAGGGTTGCCGGGTCGAGCGTGACAGCGATGGCGCGTTCCCCGAACGTGATGGCGCGCTTCCAGTTTCGTTGCAGCAACGCGCTGTGCGCGATCGCGGCGAGCAGGCGGTAGTCATCCGGATGCGCGGCGAGCCCTTCGCGATACGCAGAATCGGCCGCAACGGGATGTCCAGTGCGCAACTCGACGTCACCAATGCGCAGCCAGTACCACGCGAGTTGCTCGCGGGGAACCTCAGGCAGCTTCTGAACCGTTACGAGTGCCGCATGCAGGAGCCGACGCGCCTTGTCGGGCTGTCCCTCGATCTCCGCCCAGCGCGCCAGTCGCGGCGCTGTTGCGGGGTCGCCCACTGGTGCGTGCACGGCGGCGAACGACACACGCGCCGAGTCGTACATGCCCATCTCCATCTGGATGTCGCCGAGCGCAGCGCGCAGGCCTGCGTTCTGGGGATCGGCGTCACGTGCGGCGATGGCGAGCGGCAGCGCTTCGTCGAAGCGGTGCTGTGCAAGCAGTGCGGTTTCCAGGACTTGCGTTGCGGCGCCGTTGCGCTCCTTCCTGTTCCTGATGGAGTGCCGAGCGGCCTCCTCGGCCAAGATGGCGTCGCGGGGATCGCCTGTTTCGCGACCACGGGCAAGGTAGAGGGCACTCAGGTGTGCCAGATCGAGCGCGCCCGTTGGATCACGCTTCGCGCGCTGCGTGAAGTATTCGATGTCCAGCTCGCGGATCTCCGACTCCGACCTGGCCGGACTCACCGTGTGCTGTGTAGCGGCGGTGCGGGCCGGCGATGCCTGCGGGCCGCACGCCGCGAGGAGCACCGCGGCTCCGGCAAACATCACCGCGCGCGTGACGCGACTCGTCGCGACGTCGCGATTCGTCCCACGCGGAGCGGATGCGCGCCGGAACTGCGGCTGACAAGGCATGACTACTTGGCCGAGGCCAGGTACGGGAACGTGGTGGTGAAGCCACCATGCGAGGGCACGTTGTCCGTGCACAGGGGCAGCGTGAAGGGCTTGCAGACGGCCTGCGTGGGATCGAGCAGGTCGCTGAAGACGGCCGTGAGCGAGATATCGACCACGTCGTCGGCAAGCTTGCGTCCACCGAAGCCCTTGCCCGTGCCGCTGAGCACGTAGCTCAGGTAGCCGGCAGTGGCCTGTGGCTGGTCTGTCTGCACCTGGAGCATGTCGGGCAGGAGCGTACCAGCGAGTGCGGCCTGAAGGCCGGTTGCGCCCGGACGGAACTGCGCCACGAAGCCCTTGACCGGCGCCGTGAAGTTCGCGACGTCCTCGGACGGGTTGGAGCTGCCATGAAAACCATGGTCGCGCTTGAGCAGGAGCACTTCGCTCACGAGCGGGTTTCCAAGGCGCTGCACCTGGTTGAAGGTCTTGGGGGCGTCGGTGGGCGTGATGACGCCGGTCGTGTCGTTATCGCTGCCGCACGCGGCGGCGAAGGCAAGCGCGGCGACGCCGAAAGCGGCCAGTGCGCCGGCCCGGATCTGCCGCACGATATGAACTGTCAACATTGAAGTAATTCCTCGAATCAGTGAGTTGTGTGGAGCGACGAGCCGTTAGCGGCTTGTCGTGCCCCAGAGGCCGAGCTTCGCGGCGCCGCCAGCGGTGAGCTGAGCAGTCGGAAGCTCGATCACGATGGACAGGACGTTGGATCCCTTCAGTGCATCGACCGCCGCGGCCGCCGTGCGGAACGAGCTGGCCGAGGGGGCGTCGGGGATCTGCGAGAGCGGGCCGGTGTTCGGCTTGCGATCCGGGAGGATGCGCAGGAACTGCTCGAGGTCGAGGAAGAACGGATCTTCACGTGCGCCTGCGTAGACCTGCATGCCTGTTGCGCTGCCGGTCGCCTGGTTGATGGTGCCGGTGAGGACGGGGGCAGAGGTGGCGACGGTGTTCATCATGCCGCCGACAACCGGCGGTGCCATTGGTCCACGCACTTCGAACGTCTGGCTTGCGCCTGTGCCGCGGAAGGTGACCTGGATGACCTTGTCTTCCTTGGCGTCGCCAGTGTTGTCGATCTTGAACTGATACAGGATGTTCGGGTCGAACGAGGCGCCGGGCGTGGCGGCCGGTGTAAGCAACGGACGCGTGTCCATGGCCAGGACGATACGATCGGCCGCGGCGCCGGGAAACGCGTAGAAGTCGGACATGTCCATCGCCGGGTTGAGCTCGACGAGGGGATTGTCCTGGTGGTCCGAAGCGCGGGCGGCGCGGACGCCGACGGCGCCGATCAAGCCCAGGGCTGCGAGTACGGCGACACCGCGCCGGGCTCGGACGTTCATGTGGAACTGCATGCTTCCTCCATTATCGTATTTGTGCGGACAGCAGACCGAAGCTGCTGATGTGCCACACGGATGTCGCCACCGAGCGGGCGCGTGTCTTGAATACGCCGTCGATTCGCGATCGGATTGCAGGGTGACGAAACAGGCTGTCAGGCCGCCGTCGAGGCTGATCTCTGCATGAAGGCAACAAGAAAGGCAATTCCGGGCCCACGCCGGTTGCCGCAGTCGTCGGCGGTCGAGCGCGCCCCTCCAGCCCGGGCTGCGACCTGCGAAACCGACTTCGCTAGCCCCGGCGCGGGACGATCGCGACCGTGCAACGCGCGATGCAAACCAGGCGCTGCGCCTCATCACGAATCTCGATGGACCACACCTGCGATGAGCGGCCCACGTGGACCGGTTCGGCAACGGCGGTCACCACACCTTCTGACACGGCGCGGACGTGATTGCCGTTGATCTCCTGCCCCACCGCCACGAAGTGCTCGCGGTCGATTCGGCCATTCGCGCCGAGGGAAGCGGCGGTTTCAGCAAGCGCGATGGAGGCACCGCCATGCAGGATGCCGTA
>JAYVNZ010000188.1:0-3140 GCA_043758185.1 Gemmatimonadaceae bacterium
TGTCCCGACGAAGCGCCGCTGCTCGGCCTGGTGTCGCTGGTTGGGCCGGCGATCTGTACGGGCAACACCGTTGTGGTGATTCCCAGTGAGCGCGCGCCGCTGGCGGCCACGGATTTCTACCAGGTGCTGGAGACGTCGGACGTTCCTGCTGGCGTCATCAACATCGTCACCGGCGGCAGGGAAGTGCTCGCGAAGACGCTTGCGGAGCATGATGACGTTGATGCGGTGTGGTACTTCGGCACGCGAGAGGGCGTGAAGGCCGTGGAGCTGGCGTCTGCGGGGAACATGAAGCGGACATGGGCGGACTTCGAGGCGCGTGCATGGACCATCGCCAGCGAAGGCGAGGGACGCGACTTCCTGCGCGAGGCAACACAGGTGAAGAACATCTGGATTCCCTACGGCGAGTGAGAATGGTGCGCCGCCGTCCTTGACAGGGCGGACGGTGTGCGACCCTTTGCAGGATGCCCGGCGTGTCATACCACTCCTCGGATCGTTCCGGACCATCCGCATCGGCGCCCCTGCCCGGTGACCGCGATGCCTGGGCGCTTGCCGCGTCCGTCGCGAACGACGGACTCTGGTATGTGGACGTAACCGACGGTGCGCTGCGGCTCTCACCACGTGCCATCGAACTCCTGGGCCAGCTTGCAGACGACGTGCGGCCCGGCATCGATACCCTCACGCAGCGCCTGCACGCAAGCGACCGGACGCAGGTGGAGCGCGCCGCGATGGAATTGCTGCGCGGCGAGCGTGCGCGCGCGGACTTCGAGGTGCGCCTCATCCGGCCCGGCGGTGAAGTGCGCTGGACGCAGCTTCGCGCGCGCTCGATGCGAGATGCCTCGGGAAAGGTGATCTGTATTGCTGGGTCGATCGCGGACATCGACATGCGCAAGCGCGCCGAGCTGGCGTTGCGCGAAGAGTCCAGGCGCGACGTACTCACCGGGCTTCCGAACCGCCTGGCCCTGTCGCAGCATCTCGCGGCCCGACTCGCCCGCCCGGGCCACTCGGCGGCGGCACGATTCGCCGTCCTCTATCTCGACCTCGACCGGCTGAAGATCGTCAACGACACGCTCGGCCACGAGACCGGCGACGCGCTGCTCATCGAGATCGCCGCCCGTATCTGCTCCGTGCTCGGGCCCGACGACCTTGCCGCACGCGTGGGGGGCGACGAGTTCGTCGTCGTGGTGAATGCCGTGGCGGGTGAGCACGAGGTGCATCGCATCGCGGGCGCCATTCACGCAGCCACGCGCCCCTCGCTCGACGTCGACGGTCGTGAGGTGTTCACCACGCTGAGCGTGGGCGTCCGCCTCAGCGATGCTGGCACGGTGAAGCCTGCCAGCATGCTCCGCGATGCCGACCTCGCGATGTACCGGGCCAAGCGCCTGGGCGGCGGGCGCACCGTGAGCTTCGACCAGGACATGTACGACGAGATGACCGAGCGGCTGCACATGCAGGCGGAGTTGCAGCAGGCGCTGGATCGCGACGAACTCCGCATTGCCTACCAGCCCATTTTCGATCTCCAGGAGCATCGCCTGTCCGGATTCGAGGCGCTGGTGCGCTGGGAGCATCCCACGCGCGGTCGCCTCTCCGCTGTCGACTTCGTGGAGCAGGCGCGCGACACGGGACTCATTGTCGACATCGGGCGATGGATGCTCAAGAAGGTTTGCAGCCAGCTCGCGGAGTGGCGCAGTGCATATCCCACGGCGCGCCCCTTCAGTGTAGGGCTCAACCTCTGCGACAGGGAAATCATGGAGCCCGACTTCGCTCCGTCCGTGGAAGCTGCCCTGCGCAACGCGAACGTGCCGGCGAGCTACCTCTCGCTGGAGATGTCGGAAGGCGCCATGACCACCAGCGGAGAGCACGCCATTCCGGCGCTTCGCCGGCTGCGGGATTTCGGCGTGCAGATCCGGCTCGACGGATTCGGCAGGGGATCCACGTCGTTGTCGGTATTGCGACGGATGCCGCTCAGCGCGGTGAAGATCGACCGCTCGTTCATGGCTGGCATTGCCACGGACGACGAATCACGCCGCATGGTCTCGACGATCGGCTCCTACGCACAGGCGCTTGGCCTCATGGTCATTGCCGAGGGCATCGAGACGAGTGAGCAGGTCACCGCGCTCGGCGAGATCGGTTCGTTTCGGTTCGCGCAGGGTCATCATTATGGCTACCCGGCGGGTGAGTCCGAGGCGAAGGAATTTTTGATGTAACGGAGGGTTATCGGGAATGAGCAGCACGGAATGGTGGCAGCGAGGCCCTGTGGATGGAGTTCCGGGGATGCTCCAGCCAGTCGCGCACATTCTCCTTCAAGTGAAGGAAAGTGTGCCGGCGATGGTGAATGGGCTCACGCCGGCGCAGTGGAACGAACGACCAGCTGGCGTGGCGTCGGTGGCGTTTCACGTGCGACACATCACGGGCGTTGTTGATCGCCTGTTCGCGTACGCCCGTGGCGATGCGCTCACGCCCGCGCAGTTCGTTGCGTTGCGCGCCGAGGGCGAGCAGTTGTCGCCCGATGAGATCCCTGTGGCGCTCGGCGCGATGATCTCGCGCATCGATGCGGCCGTTGCCCAGCTTCGCTCGATCGATGTCGCGACGCTTGCCGACTATCGCGGCGTGGGGCGCGCGCAGCTGCCCTCGACGGTGATTGGGTGCCTGGTGCATGGTGCAGAGCACTCGATGCGCCACGTGGGGCAGTTGTCGGTGACGGTGCGTGTCGTGCGCGCGGCTGACTTGTCGTCCTGAGCGCAGCGAAGGACCTGCTTTCGCCGGCCCGGGCAAGAGCAGGTCGTTCGCTGCGCTCAGGACGACAGCGGTGCAAACCCCCGTTCGCGCAGCAGCACGCGGTCGAACGTGACGACGAGCTCGCAGTCCGCCGCGCGCGCGTGCTCGCGGATGAGGTAGTCGGCAAAGTCTCCTTTGCCGGCCTCGTACGCGTCGAGGGCACGTATGAGTTGGTCCACCGCGCGGAACACCAGGTGGCGCGCGCGCAGGACATTGCGGAGGAGCGCAGCGATCTCCTTTCGGCCCACGTGGTAGCTCACGGACAGCACCCACACCGTTTCGCAGATCACCACGTCGGAGATGAACAGGCCTTCGCCCCCGGCAATCCGTCGCGCGATGAACGACGCGGCAGCGGCGGCCTGCTT
>JAYVNZ010000189.1:0-5580 GCA_043758185.1 Gemmatimonadaceae bacterium
GCGTACTCGCGTGCCACCATGCGCCCCACGTCGAGGAACAGCCCCTGCGAGAACTTCAGGATGTTCGCCTTGTGCACCAGCGTCACCTTCTTGCGCCCATGCTGCACGGCGTAATCGAAGGCGTACCGGATGATCCGTTCGGACCCGGCGCGCGTGATGATGGCGATGGATTCCGCGGCGGCGCGTGCGTCGTTCCCGATCTTGATATAGTGCTCGATGCCGACGTACAGCCCCTCGGTATTCTCGCGCACGAGCACGATGTCGATGCCGTCGTAGCGGCCGCCGGGCACGATGGTGTGCGCCGGACGCACGTTGGCATACAGGTCGAACGTCTTGCGCAGTGCCACGTTGATCGAGCGGAATCCCTCGCCGACAGGCGTCTCGAGCGGCCCCTTGAGCGCAATGCGCGTGCGGCGGATGGAGTCCAGGGTCTGTTCGGGAATCGGGTCACCGTACATCGCGACACCGGCCATCCCGGCCGATTGCACGTCGAACGAGAGGTCCGCGCCCGCCGCCTCGAGAATCCGGACGGTCGCGCTGGCAATCGACGGCCCGATGCCGTCGCCGGGAATGAGTGTGACTGGCGTGCCCATGTCGGATCGTGTGGTGTTCAGGGAGCGGTGATGAGGTCCGCGAGGTGGCCGGCCACACTCGTCAGCACGGCGCGCGACAATGTCGCGGCTGGATCGCTCCGCACGGTGCCGATCCAGCGCACGTCGCCGAGCCGGCCGTCCATGAGCGCCACCTTCAGTACGGCGGATCCCTGCCCCGTCTTCTCCTTCTCGAAGCGCAGTTCCACCGGGATGATGACGGCGCGGACGTCCTCCTGGAGTGCGATCATCGTGCGCAGCTGCGTCGCGAGCGGATCACCGATCCGCGTGCCCGAGGCGACGCCGGGATTACGGAGCACTCCCGCGCCGATGGTATACGGATCCACCGCATAGGTGGGCGACCCCTTCATGGCACGCATGAGGTCTTCCGGATACACCCATTGCGACTTGAGTCCCCGCTCTGCGAGTACGGCGGCGATTTCGTCGTCGAGCGTGCGCAGGTAGTCGCGTGGCTTGCCGACCTGTGCCGCCCACCCCAGTGCATCCGAGGTGACGAGGCCGAACGCCGGCGTCACGATGACGCGTTGCGCGGCCAGCTGCGACAGTGGCCGCGCCGAGAATTCCTGCGGCGCAGGCGCCTCGTCGGCCGGCTTGGCGCCGTGACAGGCCGCCAGGAGGATGGGTGCGCTGCACAGCAGGCGGAGGTGGCGTCGCAATGGTCTCGTGGTGAGGTTGCTGGAAAGCTAACGAGCCGCTGCGATGCGAGCGACGGTCCCCGCAAGGCCGCTCCGCATGGCGGCCGCATTGACCCTGTGCGTTCCCCTCCGCAGTTTGGCGCCCATGACTCTGCACTCCTCAAGCGCACTCCGCCGGTCGCTGTCGGCAGTTGGCTGGTCACTCGTGGGCGTCACCGGTGCGGGCGCGCTGGCCTGGCTGGCGCTCTCACGCGGCGAACAGGTGAGCGCCGCGTGGCTGCTGGTGGCTGCGGTCTGCTGCTACGCCGTAGCCTATCGGTTCTACAGCGCCTTCATTGCCGCAAAGGTCTTCGCCCTCGACGACACGCGCGGGGTGCCCTCCGAACGCCTCTCGGACGGGCGCGACTTTGTCCCCACCAACCGGTGGATCGTGTTCGGTCATCACTTCGCGGCCATCGCCGGACCTGGCCCACTCGTGGGGCCCACGCTTGCGGCCCAATTCGGTTACCTGCCCGGCATCCTGTGGATCATCGTGGGCGTAATGGTGGGCGGCGCGGTGCAGGACTTCGTGATCCTCTGCTCGTCCATGCGGCGCGACGGCAAGTCGCTCGGCCAGATGGCACGTGAGGAGATCGGGCCCGTGGCAGGTTTTACTGCGCTCGTCGCCGTCCTGGGCATCATGGTGGTGCTCATCGCCGTCCTTGCGCTGGTGGTGGTGAATGCGCTGAAGTCGAGTCCCTGGGGAACGGTGACCATCGGCCTCACGATTCCCATTGCGATGCTGATGGGCGTCTACATGCGATGGCTTCGGCCAGGCCGCGTGCTGGAGGCCAGCGCGATGGGCCTCGTGCTGCTTGCCGTGTCGCTCTACGCCGGACGGTGGGTGGCAGGTCAGCCAGACCTCGCGTCGATGTTCACGCTCACCGGGCGCACACTGGCCATCCTGCTGATGGGGTATGGGTTCGCGGCGTCCGTGCTGCCTGTCTGGCTGTTGCTTGCGCCGCGCGACTACCTGTCGGCATTCGTGAAGATCGGCGTGGTTGTGGCTCTTGCCGTGGGGATTCTGGTGGTGCTGCCGCCACTGCAGATGCCGGCGCTCACGCGGTTCACCGACGGCACTGGGCCGGTATTCGCGGGCACCCTGTTTCCCTTCGTCTTCATTACCATCGCGTGCGGCAGCATCAGTGGCTTCCATGCATTGATTGCCTCTGGAACGACGCCGAAGCTCATCGAGCGCGAGACCGACGCGCGGCTCGTGGGCTATGGCGCGATGCTCATGGAGTCCTTCGTCGCGGTGATGGCGCTCATTGCGGCGTGCGCGCTCACGCCGGGTGTCTACTTCGCCATCAACGCACCCGTTGCAGCGCTCGGCACCACGTCCGCGAGTGCAGCTGCGGCGGTCGCCAATTGGGGCTTCGTGGTTTCGCCGGCAGAGTTGGACAACCTTGCGCGCCAGGTGGGCGAGACTTCGCTGCTTTCACGCACTGGTGGCGCACCGAGCCTGGCGGTGGGGATGGCCCACCTGTTTTCCGGGGCGTTCGGGGGAGGGACGGCGATGGCGCTCTGGTATCACTTTGCCATCATGTTCGAGGCGCTGTTCATCCTCACGACGCTCGACGCCGGCACGCGTGTGGGGCGGTTCATGCTGCAGGACCTGGGCAAGGTGGTGTGGCCGCGGTTCGGGCTCACGTCGTGGCAGCCCGCGGTGCTGCTCTCCAGCGCGATCTTCGTCGCGATGTGGGGTTCCTTCCTCTGGCAGGGCGTGAACGATCCACTCGGCGGCATCAACTCGCTGTGGCCGCTGTTCGGCATCTCGAACCAGTTGCTCGCGGCGGTGGCGCTGTGCGTCGGGACCACCGTCATCATGCGCATGGGCAAGGCGCGCTATGCGTTCACGACGCTGGTGCCCCTGGCGTGGCTGGTCGTGGTCACGATGTCGGCGGGATACCTCAAGATCTTCTCGCCGCTGCCGAAGCTCGGCTTCCTGGCACATGCGCGTATGCTGGGTGCCGCACGTGCCGCGGGCACGTTGCCGCCGGGCATCACGTCGATGCGCGCGGTGGGACAGATGATGGGAAATGACTACGTCGATGCCGCGGTGGCGTCGTTCTTCCTTGCAGCCGTGCTGGTGATCCTTGCCGACAGCATCTGGGCGTGGATCGGCATCCTCCGTGGAACGAGCGGGCGGCAGAGTACGGAGGTGCCGTTCGCGCCGCGAGTCCTCATGGCGGGGGACTAGGCGATGGCGAGGATGACGACTGCGACGCAAGGACGTTGGCTGGAGCGTGTCGCCGCAATCGTGCGCCGCGTGATCGGCGTGCCGGATTACGAGTACTACCTGGCACATGCGCGGCGCAATCACCCAGGCCAGGTGCCGCTGTCGCGCGAGGCCTTCGCCGCACAGGCATTGGTGCGGCGATACGAGCGGCCGGGCAGTCGCTGCTGCTGAGGATCACGACGTCCGCTTCGTCAGCCCCGACATCTGCCGAAGGATGAACCCCGGTGCCAGGCGGCTCATGAGGCGGAGCACATTGGCGAGCCCGGGGCGGATTTCCAACCTGCCCTTCTCGATGCCCGCGATGGTGTGCCGCGCGAGGTCCTTCACGTCCATCGCCTTCTGCGCCTTCATCTCCTCGGCAAATTCGCCGCGCAGTAATCGGGTTTCCACGGCCGGCGGCGCCAGCTCGACCACCGTCACCCCGGTGCCCGCAAGCTGCACGCGCAACGACTGGGTATACGCGTGGAGCGCGGCTTTTGTAGCGCTGTAGATCGGCGCAATGGGGAGCGGAACAAAGGCAAGGCCGGACGACACGTTGACGATCAGTGCGCCCTGCCGAGCCCGGAGGTGGGGCAGGAACTGCTGCACCATGCGCACCGGGCCGCACAGATTGATCTCGATTTCACGCGTGACGTCGGCAAGGTCGCGGTCCAATGTGAGGTCCAGGTTGCGCATGACGCCGGCGTTGTTGATGAGCGTATCGAGCAACGGACACTGTGCGAGTACGGTGTCGTGCAACGCGACGATTGCCGCTGGATCGCTCACGTCGCTGCGCACTGTGTACACGGTGGGGAGCTCGCGCTTCGCGGCGTCGAGGCGTTGCTGGTCGCGCCCCGTCACGATCACCACGTTGCCCCGCACCAGAAGCTGGCGGGCGAGTTCGAGGCCGATGCCACTCGTGCCCCCCGTAATGAGTACCGTCCTGTTCGAAAGCTTCACTGGAGAGTCCTCGCATCGGGTGAGTCGCGCCGTGATCCACGAACCTTGGCAGTTTCGCATCCACGCATGAATCACCCGTTACTCGCTGTTGGCCGCATCTGTCTCCTGACCAGCAGGAGTGGCGCGATGACGGCGACGGCGATCAGGGGCACTACCATGCGCGTAAATCCCGATGGATCGATCGCGAAGCCAGCGGCCAGCACGAGCCCGCACAGAACGTAGACGTACCCCGCCACGCGCTGCGTATTGCTCCATCGCGCGGGGTCGCCATACAGGACGCTGGCGCGGAACCCGATGAAGGCGTTGGGCCGCGTCACGAGTGGCAGCACGTTGCCGAGCAGAATGAGCCCTGCTCCAAGCGTGATACCGGCGCCGCGCAGCCCCGTCGTTTCGGACACCCCTCCGAGCCCCGTGGCGAGACTGAAGGCATGCATGAGCGCCATCATGGCGACGACGATGCTGAAGTTGTAGGAGACGAGAGGTCGCATGGCATCGGCATCGCTCGCTTTCAACGGAACTCGTGACCACAGCACCCTGTTCCAGCGCGCCCCCACGAGACTCACCCCGATCATCGTCGCGGTGAGGAACGGGAGTTGAAATGCGAATTTCAGTGCGGATTCCGTCGACAAGTGGCGGCCTGTGAACAGCGTACGCACCGTCACGTCGGCAGGCAGTTGCCCGTAAGCCCAGAACGACATGAGGAACGTCAGCACGAGCAGCGCGACGGGCATACGCGCAACTGACCAGGCGTGCGGTGAGGTCCGCTCCATTCCGGGATCGGTCATTGGGTGCCCCTCCGTTTGTGATTGGCGGCGTCCGTCCATCCGAACACCTTGCCGACGAGTTCGTCGAGGACGGTCATGTTGAGTTCGTAGTGCATGCTGGTGCCCTGGCGCTCGACCGTCACGAGGCCGGCCTCGCGCAGGACGGCCAGGTGGCGCGACACGGTGGGCCACGCCAGATCGAAATGCCCGGCAAGTTCCCCCGACGACCGAGGACGCTCGCGCAGCAAGTCGAGAATCTTCCGCCGCGTAGGGTCGGCGACGGCGGTAAACAAGTCGGGCATGGTTCCTCCGTACACTTAGCGTTTCCTGTAATTAGCAATTATGCTAATAAA
>JAYVNZ010000190.1:0-4232 GCA_043758185.1 Gemmatimonadaceae bacterium
TGCTGTGCATGACGTTGCGCGACTCGCGGGACTACATGGTCGGGATTCGGCTGCTCACCGTGGCGGCGTGCCTGAAGATCTTTTTCGGCATCCAGTACCTGGCCACAGTGGCCTGGCCCACCGGATTCCAGGCGTCGATGATGACGAGCCACAACGACTCGCTGTTGTTTGTCGTGGTGCTGATGGGGTTCGTGTGCCGGTGGGTGCATGCGCCATCGTGGCGCCGGTTCTGGGAGGGGGCGGTATTCGGCGGGTGGATACTGCTGGGCATCGTGCTCAACAACCGACGCATCGCGTTCGTGTCGCTCCTCGGGTGTCTCTTCATGCTGTATCTCCTGCTGCGCGGCCCCCTCAAGCGCACCGCGAACCGCCTGATCGTTCGGAGCATTCCGCTGGCGATCCTGTACCTCGCCATCGGAAGCCAGCATCCAACGGGGGTGTTCAAGCCCGCTGGCCTCGTGATGTCGGTGACCAGGCAAAAGGATGCGTCGAGCCTCACGCGCGACATCGAGAACACCAACCTGCTGCACACGCTCAGGCAGGTGGGCCCGGTGGGCACGGGATGGGGCCACGAGTACATCGAGCTGGTGCAGGCCTACGACATCTCCAAGTTCTTCGCCCAGTACAGGTACATTGCCCACAACAGCGTCCTCTGGCTTTGGAGTATCGGCGGTCTGCTCGGCTTCACCTGTATCTGGCTCCCGCTCTCGGCGGCCATCTTCTTCGCCCGGCGCTCGTACACTTTCGCGCGGACACCGAACGAGCGGACGAGTGCGGTGCTCATCCTCACCACGGTGATCGTGTACATGATTCAGGCATGGGGCGACATGGGCACGCAAGGGCTTTCCTGCATGCTCATCGCTGCGCTCGCGTTAGCGGCGAGTTCCAAGCTTGCCGTGGAGACGGGTGCCTTTCCCGCGCGTATTCCATTTCTTGTCGCGCCACGGCGCCGGATGACGGTCACCGCGACGCTTTCGTCAGACGCGCTCGTCGCACCGGGCACGCGGTGACCCGGTGACCGCGATCTTCACGGTGCTGCTTGTAGCATTCGCGCTGCCCACGCTCGGTGCCGCAAGCTACCTCCTTCTCCTCACCGTCACCTCCGGTCGGCGCGTGCGTCCCCCGGGGGGCACTCACACTCGCTTCGATGTGGTGGTACCCGCACACAACGAGGCGGCCAGCATCACGCGCGCGGTTGAAAGTCTGCGCTCGCTCGACTACCCCGCAGACCGCGTGCGCTTCCTTGTCGTCGCCGACAATTGCACGGACGACACGGTGAGTCACGCTGAACAGGCCGGCGCGCGCGTGCTGGTGCGGCACGATCCCGAGCGTCGCGGCAAGGGCTATGCCCTTGAGTATGCATACAACATCGTTCTCGCCGAGGGGGTAGCCGACGCCGTCGTGGTGATTGATGCCGACACCGATGTGTCACCCAACCTGCTGCGCGCGTTCGCGGCGCGGTTCGAGGCGGGGGCAGACGCGGTGCAGGCTGAGTACGCGGTGCGGAATGGCGCGGAGTCGTGGCGGACACGGCTCATGGTCGTCGCGTTCAGCCTCTTTCACACCCTCAGGTCGCTGGGGCGCGAGCGGCTGGGGCTCTCGTGCGGGCTCCGCGGCAACGGGATGGCGTTCCGGTGCGCACTCCTGCGCCGCGTGCCCCCCCGCGCCTACTCACTTGTGGAGGACGTCGAGTACGGCATCGCACTGGGGCTGGCGGGCATTCGTATTGAGTACGTGGCCGAGGCGGTGGTCCGTGGCGACATGCCCGCCACTGCCGCGGCGTCCGAGTCACAGCGCGAGCGGTGGGAGCACGGGCGCTGGGCGACCGCCGCATCGCACCTGCCGTCGCTTTGGCACGCGTGGCGCGAGGGTGGCGGCCGCGTGCCGCTCGATCTCGCCGCCGACCTCCTGGTGCCGCCCCTCACTACACTCGCGGTCGTGGCGGCAGCTGGTACGCTCGTGTCGCTCGTGGCGTATGGCATGGGTTCCGCAGCGATGGTCGCTCCGACAACCTGGGTCGTGGCGCTGGCCTGCGTATTCGCGTACGTGTGCCGGGGCGTGGTGCTTGCCGGTTCGGGTTGGGGCGTGCTGCGCGACCTCGCCTGGGTGCCGGCTTACGCTGTGTGGAAGCTCGCGCTGGCGGTGCGCCGCCGGCCGTCGTCCGGCGAGTGGGTACGTACAATGCGGGCCGGCGAGTCGGACACACGACTCGGGCGTGGCGACACACACACGGGATCATGAGCAAACACATCGCGCTACCGGACATGGAATCGGGCGATACGCAATGGCCGACCGTCTGGTTTGCCATCGCGCAGCATCCATGGAACTCGCTGGTGCTCGTGCCGGCGGATGAGCGGATGTCGGTACTGCCGATGGCGCGGGCCCTCATGGAAGCTGCGCGGCTGTACGAGGAGCGCCCCGTGAGCATCATCGAGGCAGAGGACGCGGCACCGTCGGATGTACGGGCGATCACGGCGAACGTGCGCGACTATGCGTTGCAGGGGCAGCGTATCATCGTGGCCGTCCGCTGCCCGCTCGTAAGTCACCCCGCCACGCCCATCGCGCGCGCCTGCGACGCGGCGATCCTGCTCGTTCCCCTGGGGCAGACGAAATTGGCCAGTGCCAGGCAGGTGATCGCGACGGTAGGCCATACTGCATTCCTGGGGGCGTTCACCGTTGCCGCTTCCCCCTGACGCCCTCAGCTGGTACTCGTCACGGAGCCCGGTATTTCGACGGCAACCCGCATGCCCCCGCACGACATGACGCGCGAGACACGGCCGCGCGTGCGATTTGGTCGCGTGTGGGTGGATAGCCTCACCTTCGACGAGGCCCTCACCGCCGTGCGCTCGCTCGTCGAGACCGGCGAGGGCGGCTCCATCTTTACCCCCAATGTGGACCACGTCATCATTGCCGAGGACGAGCCGGCATTCCGGCGTGCCTACCGGCGCGCCAGCCTGTCTCTCGCCGACGGGGTGCCCCTGGTGTGGGCGTCGCGCCTGCTGCGGCCCCCACTACCCGCCAAGCTCTCCGGCTCGGACATGATCGTCCCGCTCGCCCGGCTGGCTGCGACGCATGGCTGGGGGGTATACCTGCTGGGCGGGATGCCCGGCGCTGCGGCCGCGACTGCGGCCCGGCTCGAGTCGCAATATCGCGTGCGCATCGTCGGAATAGACGACACACGCCTCACGCTGGACATGCAGAGTATAGCAAACCGGACCGCGATCGCTCGAATCCGCTCTGCCCGCCCCGCGCTGCTGTTCGTCGCGCTCGGCGCCCCCAAGCAGGAGTTGTGGATCGCGGGCGCGGGAGCGGACCTCGGCCCCGTCGTCTCGATGGGTGTGGGCGCGAGCCTCGACTTCATCGCCGGCCTGTCGAAGCGAGCGCCGGGCTGGATGTCGCGCATGGGGTTGGAGTGGGTGCACCGTCTGCTGCAGGACCCGCGTCGGCTGTGGCGGCGGTACCTCATTCGCGGCCCACGCTTCCTGGGTATCATGTGGCGCACCGCACGGCTCCCGCGCGCGCGACGCGTGCGCATGGCCCGCTGGAATACGTGGCCGAGCCCGCGCCGGTGCGCGTGATCGATGGGCTGATGTCATGGTGCTTCACGGCGCGAGCACTATGACACTCGCGCTCAGCGGCGGCATCGTGTAGCTGAAGCGCGAAACGCCAGCGCTTGTGCCGCGGGCCGCGACATCGTGCGCGTTTCCCCGCACAATCTGCCTGGAAGCACCGGTGAGCCGGTACAGCACCGTCGCTCGCAACAAGGGGTTCGAGTGCGCGACCGCGATCGTCACCGGCTCCGCGGCGCGCTGTCCCTTGTTGATCGCGATGATGGTGACACGTCCGGACGGGTCGAGCGCGGCGTACACCGAAGCGCGCGCAGGATCGGAAGCGGACGCCGCGACGCCACTGTCACCGAAGCGTGCGCCGGCGCCGTCGTAGTTGAGGAACAGCCGGAAGGCGGCGAAGATGTAGGCATAGGCCTGCTTTCCGTCTCCAGCGTACGGAGGCGCGTTGACGTTGCCGTTCGCCCAGAGCGCCGCGGCAAACAGTCCCTCGCGGCCGAACACCCCGAGTACATCGGCCTGTGCGAGCCCGCCCGAGATATCACCGCCCCGGCCGTAGTAGTACTCAGTGATGGCGAGCTTCGTTCCCGCAAAGTGCCGCGCCACCTGCTCGCGCAAGCGCGGAATGAGCCCTATGGGCCCTCCGATCAGTTCCGCGACCCACGA
>JAYVNZ010000191.1:0-3136 GCA_043758185.1 Gemmatimonadaceae bacterium
ATCAGACATCGCACCCTGCGTTTGACGTTGGGTGTGACGTCCGATGTCCCCCATCGGCTTCTGACGTCACATAAGAGAACAACCCACCATGCGCAGACACTGGTGGCGCGGCTCCTGATGTCCGACATCGGATTTCGGACGCCCGATTTCCGATTTCTGCAATCAGTTCTCCGAGGCCCTTTACCCTGGACTGTTGAACTGCCTTGTGATCGCCACCTACCGCCTCCAGCTCAACGCGCGCTTCACCCTGCATGATGCCCGCGCGCGCCTCCCCTACCTCGCCGCGCTGGGCGTGTCGCACGTGTACTGCTCCCCCGTCCTCGCCGCGCGTGCCGGGAGCACCCATGGGTATGACGTCACCGATCCCACCCACGTGAGCGACGTCCTCGGCGGCACTGACGCTTTCGTCGCGCTCGCGCACGCACTGCACGCGCACGGGATGGGCCTGGTGCTGGACATCGTGCCCAACCACATGGGCGTTGGGCCGGACAACCCATACTGGTGCGACGTGCTCACGTATGGCCGCAACTCGCGTTATGCCAACTGGTTCGACGTCTCGTGGCGGGCAACCACGCGCAGTCTCGAGGGCAAGGTGCTCGTCCCAGTGCTCGGCGACACGCTCGACAAGGTTCTGGCCCGCGACGAACTCTGGCTGGAGCCAATGAACGGCAGCGCGCGAGTCCGATATTTCGACAAGCACTTTCCACTCGACCCGACTACGCTCCCGGCAGAATTGCCGACCGACCGGAGCTGGAGCCAGGGTGTGCAGGGCCGCAAACGGTTGCGCGCGCTGCTCGGCCGCCAGCACTACCAGCTGGCCTTCTGGCACACCGCGGAACGTGATATCAACTACCGCCGGTTCTTCGACGTCAACGAACTGATCTGCCTGCGGGTGGAGCGCCCCGAGGTGTTCGACGCCACGCACCGCGCCGTACTGGAGTTCGTTGCCAACGGCGTGATCGACGGGCTTCGCGTTGATCACGTGGACGGCCTGCTCGAGCCCGGACGCTACCTCGATCGCCTGCGAGCCGCCGTCGATGCCCGGCGACCTGCGGCCCCCGGCGCGCCGCGCTTTCCCATCTACGTGGAGAAGATCCTCGCGGTGGACGAGCACCTTCCCGCCCGCTGGCCCGTGGAGGGCACCACCGGATACGAATTCATGACGTCGCTCGAAGACCTGTTCATCCATCCTGAAGGATTGGCGACGCTCGACGCGAAGTATCGCGTCGGAAGCAGGCAGGAGGGATTCCACGCCGTGGCCCTCGCATCCAAGCGTCGAGTGTTGCGCAGTAACCTCAATGCCGACGTGCGCCGCATTGCCCCGATGCTCGCGAGCATCGCACGGACTGCGGGGTGGCGGAACAGGCGCATTGCCGCCTATGCGGGAGCCATCGTCGAACTGGTGGCGGAGCTGCCCGTGTATCGCACGTACATCGACGCCGAGCATCAGGATGCGATGGGCGAGGACCGCGTCGTGCTCGTCGAGACCATTGCACGGGTGCGGACGGCGGCTGTGGCCGATGCGCATGCCATCGATGCGCTCGATCGCGTGCTGCTCGACGAATGGCAGGGTACAGATCCGCAACTGGCTCGCGCTCGGCTCTCGTTCGTGCTGCGACTCCAGCAACTTACGGGGCCTGCCGCCGCGAAGGGAGTGGAGGACACGGCGCTGTACGTGTACGCGCCGCTCACGTCGCGCAACGAGGTGGGAGGCGATCCATCGGTGTCCGTGAGCGGCGCAGCGGGGCGATTGCACGAACGCCTGCGTGAGCGCGTGGAGCGCTATCCGCGGTCACTCAACGCCACCAACACTCACGACACCAAGCGCAGCGCCGACGTGCGTGCGCGGATCGATGCACTGAGCGAGCACGCGGTGGAGTGGGAGCGTGTGCTGCGTCGCTGGCGCCGGATGCACCGCGATGCGCGAACCCAGGTGAAGGGCCGCATGGCGCCGGGCCGCGCCGCCGACGACTTCATTTACCAGGCATTGCTGGGACTCTGGCCGCTCACGGGCGCGCGGCTGGACGACGACACATGGCTCGCCGGCATGCGTGGCCGCCTCACGGAATACCTGCAGAAGGCCACACGCGAAGCGAAGGTGAGCACCAGCTGGACCCATCCCGACGCGCAGTACGAGGCCGCGATCGCGCACTTCATTGCGCGCTTGCTGGATCGCACCGCGAACGCCGAGTGGTTGCGACAGTTCGCTGCATTCGCGACGGCGATTGCTCCGCAGGCCATGTGGAACGCCCTTGGCCGCTTCGTGGTGCACCTCACGGCGCCGGGCGTGCCGGACATCTATCAGGGTGATGAGCTCTGGTTCGCCGCGCTCGTGGATCCAGACAACCGGCGCAGTGTGGACTGGGCCATGCGCGCAGAAATGCTGGCGACGGTGCAACGGGTGGCGTCGTCGCCCGATCGGAGTGGGCAGCTCGAACGATGGCGCGACGACCTGGATGCGGGAGCGCTCAAGCTGTTCGTCACCCATGTGCTGCTTGGCGCGCGTGGTGCGCATGCGAGCCTGATGTTCGGCAGCCGCTACGAGCCGCTGAGCATTTCAGGTACGGGTGCACCGCATGTCTTCGGTTTCCGCCGGTCCACCGAAGCGGAGGAACTTGTCGTCCTCGTACCGCGTTTCACGCGCAGCCTCGCCGACCCGCCGGTGGGTCAGGCCTGGCGGGGAACAAATGTTGTCGGCTTGGCTGACGGCCCTGACTGGAAGTGCCACTTGCACGGGGTGCGCCGAGTGGCGGTGGCTGGAACCCTCCCCGTCGAGCACCTCTTTTCGAGTCTTCCAATGGCTGTACTGCACCGAAATCGATTGCGGTAGAAATACGGTCAGTTGAACCCGGGCGATCCGCGGGTAGAATTCCCTGTCTCTTGGCGTTCATGGGCCGTCGCACGCTCCGGACCTTCATCGGAACGCGCGCTGCGGTTCTTTTGCAATAAAGTTCGAGGAATTCATGAAGCTCGGTACCACGCGATCCACCGTCGCTTATTTCTCCATGGAGATCTGCCTCGAGCAGGCGATCCCCACCTACAGCGGCGGTCTCGGCGTCCTCGCCGGCGACACCCTTCGCTCGGCCGCGGACCTGGGCGTCCCTCTCGTGGCGGTGACGCTCCTGCACAGGAAAGG
>JAYVNZ010000192.1:0-1512 GCA_043758185.1 Gemmatimonadaceae bacterium
TGCGTGAGTGGCAGCTGCGCCAACTCCACCCTTACCTTCTGCGCACTGGCCTTGCGCGCGGCGGAGGAGATCGCTCGCTAGCCAGTGTGCCGATGACTACCGCTTGTTGACCACGACCACCCCGCCCTTCATCACCCAGCGCACCTTGTCCATCACGACGCTGACGTCGGCCAGCGGATTGCCCTCGACGGCAACGATGTCGGCGTAGTAGCCGGGCGCGATGGCGCCCAGTTCCTTCTCCTTGCCCAGCAGCGCGGCCCCGTTCGTGGTGGCGGTGGCAATGGCCTGGGCTGGCGTCATGCCGAGCTTCACGTACCAGCCGAGCTCGCGGGTGTTCTGGCCGAACATCGTGAACACCGCATCGGAACCCATCGCGAACCGGACACCGGCCTGCCAGGCTCGGCGCGCAGTCTCGAAGTTTCGTGCGCGATAGGCATCGAGCGCAGCCGCCTGCGCATCGGTATATCCGAACTGTGCCCGATATTCCGCGTAGTAGCGGTTGTGATCGATGGTCGGGACGTAGATGGTCTTTCGCCGAACCATGTCGGCGAGTGAGGCATCGTCCAGGTCCACCGCATGCTCCACGGACTCTGCACCTGCCGCGGTCGCGTCGCGACCGCCCTCGGGACCGTACGAATGAATCGCGATGGGCTTGCCGAGTGCGTGTGCCGCGTCCACCGCTGCGCGCATTTCGTCAGGCGAGAACGTCTCATCGCCGGTGACGTCGGCAGCGCTGCCGGTAGAGCCATACATCTTGATCCAGTCCGCACCACCGTCGACCTGGGCCTTGATTGCAGCCGGGATGTCAGCAGGGCTTGCGATGCGTGCACGTGCGATGTTCGACACGGGCGCCGGCGTGTTGGCAGTTGGCCGCAGGCGGCCAAGTCCATGACCGGCCACGAACATGCGCGGTCCCGGAAACGCGCCACGGATGATCAGGTCGCGCATGGCGACATCCGTGAAGTCGCGGGATCCCAGGTCGCGCACCGTGGTAACGCCGCTCTCGAGCGTGCGAAGGGCATTGGCCTGCGCGAGGAACACCGTCACGCCCGAATTCCGCGATCCCTGCTGCTGCCATGGGTTCGTGCCCGGCGCGCCGTCCCAGTAGTAGGTCATGTGGGTGTGCGCGTCGATCAGGCCGGGCAAGGCCGTGAAGCGGCGAAGGTCGCGTACGACTGCTCCCCGGGGTATGGCCGCCCGCCCTGTGCCGACGGATACGATGCGGTCACCGTCGACGACCACGACAGCGTCGCGCAGTGTGCGGCCCGTACCATCCAGCAGCATGCCGAACCGGAGTGCGACCCTTGCGTGGGTGGCGGTTGGTGCCCCACCAGCGGCGCGCGATGGCTGCGCACGCAGCGGCGCCTGTTGCGCGGTGACAGCGGCGAGTGTTAGCGCAAGAAGGGTGCGACGCATTGGCTGGCGGAGTGAATGTGTGGGTGAAGGCGTGCGATGGATATCGGAAGGATTCAGTGTCATGGCACGCCGTGGCCCGCGCTGGCTTCCCACACC
>JAYVNZ010000193.1:0-2016 GCA_043758185.1 Gemmatimonadaceae bacterium
TCAGCCTCGACCTCGGCTGGCGGGGCACGGGCGCCGACGACCGCATCCGGTTCGACGCGGGACTGTTCCGGCTCGCGAATCGCGATCGCGTCGGACTGCGTACGCACACGGAGGCGGATGGCACAGTCTTCACCGAACGCACCAACGTCGCGAACAGTGTGCACCAGGGGCTCGAGAGCTACGTCGAGGTCACGCCTGTTGCGGATACGCACGGCGTCGGCACGCTGACGATCTTCAACTCGCTCGCGCTCACCGATGCGCGCTATACCACAGGCGACCTGGCCGGCAATCGGGTGGAGTATGCGCCGCGTGTGGTGGAGCGCGTGGGTGTCACGGTCGCGCGCGGCAGGTTTGCGAGCACCCTGCTCACGAGTCACACGAGCGTATCGTTCGGCGATGCCGACAACACGGTACGCAGCAGTGACGCGGTGGTTGGCGTCATTCCCTCCTACTCCGTGCTCGATCTCTCGGGCGCCGCCGCGCTCGCCGACGGATGGCGGGTCGAGGCGGGCGTGAACAACCTCACACGCCGGTCCTACTTCACCCGTCGCACGGATGAATACCCGGGGCCGGGAATCATCCCATCACTAGGCCGCAGCGTGTACGTCACGCTGCGGGCCAACCGCTGAGCGCTGTCGTCCTGAGCAATGCGAAGGACCTGCTTTCCGCCAGCCAGAAGCAGGTCCCGTGCTGCGCTCAGGACGACAGCATGCTTTCGACGTTGGGTTAAACTTCCACTATTCGGTTCATCCAGGCTATCGCTGTCGCCACCTGTACCAGATCGGGTACAGTGGGGACGGACTGTCGTGCGGTACATCACCCTTCTGCGCGCGCACCGCGTCCATCGATCTCGGTAGCTCGAAGGGGAGCCGCCCCACCGGTGGAACGCGGCCCGTGAGCGCGTCCATCAGGGCATCATCGCTCGCGCCAAAGTCGGCGATCAATGTCTTCGCGAAGGGAAGGAGCGCCGAGAGGATCGCGGGCCGGTCGAGGTACACCACCACGATTGTCGGGACGCTGGCCGCCGTTGCCTTCACGAGTGCGAGCGAGGCATCGGCCTCCTTGAAGTCGAGGTCGCCCTCATGCTGGAAGCTGCCGAAGAAGAACGTGGGATGGAGCCTCTGGTAGGGCGTCTTGATGCGGATGATTGCCGCGTCCGCGTCCGTTGTCGAACGGGCCACGCGGTAGCCGCGCGCGACGACTGCCGCCGTGTCCGTCCCGTGGACGTACAGTCTCGCACCAGCCGCTGGCAGCATGGATCGGCCACCCGCGCGTTCCAGCACCACCAGTGCGCGCGACTGCGTGCGAGTGGCGTCGCGCTGGTGCAGTGGCATTCGGGACAGCGCGTCGGCGCGCGACGGATCGACGTACGGATTGTCGAACAGGCCCAGGTCGAACTTCACGCGCATGATACGCTGTACGGCTTCGTTCAGGCGAACCTCGGTCAGGATGCCGGCGCCAATCGCGTCTGCGAGCGGGTGGCCGTCGTCCACGCCGCCAAACTGGTCGATGCCCGCGTTCATTCCCTTCGCGAATCGTTGCACTTCCGTGAGTGACGTGACGCCCCACGGCATGGCGATCTGCGCGGGCCCCTGGCGCGGCGTGCCCGTCCTGCACGCCTCCGTGCAGTCCCTGGTGACTCCCCAATCCGACAGCACCATTCCGCCAAACTTGTAGCGCCCGCGCAGCTGCTCGCCCAGAAGCTGGCGATTGAATCCTGCACCCACGGGCTCAACGGATGTACCATCGATGGACAGTCCGTCGAGGATGGCGTACGTCGGCATCACTCCCACGACGCGCGACGCGAAAGCGCCAAGGAACGGTGTCACATGCGCGGCGAAGTTGCCGCCGGGAAAGCGGGCGAGCCGGCCGTAGTAGTTATGCCCATCGAATCCGTCGGCCGACGCGCCGTACCCCACCCAGTGCTTCACGATCGTCGCCACGCCGTTCCGCTCGAGGTGTGTGGCGCTCCCCTGCATGCCCTGCACGTAGGCAAGCCCAGCGTTTCCGGCCAGC
>JAYVNZ010000194.1:0-12562 GCA_043758185.1 Gemmatimonadaceae bacterium
ACGAGGGATCCGGTCGAGCTCCGCGCGAGTATCGAGGCGGGCCACGCGCGCGGCCTCCCCGTCATCGTGGGCTGCGGTGATGAGAAGGCGCGTCGTCGGGCCGTCGAGATGCGTGCCGAGGAGTGGTTTCTCCTTCCGGCGACCCCCGAGGAAATTGCGGCACGCGTCTGGTCCGCGACGGCGCGCGCTGCGCTGGCAAACGCTGGCGCCGCCGAGCGGGCGGACAAGGCCGAGCTCGAGAACATGCTGCATGATTCGCTCACGGGTCTGCCGACACTGCCCGTGGTGATCGATCGGTCGCGGGCGCTGTTCAAGGAACGCGGCGAGCTCGTGGTGCTGTACCTCAACTTCGTCCGCTATTCGAAGATCGAGGAAATCTACGGGTGGGAGAAGCTCGACGCGGTGCTGGAGACGACCGCGAGCGCCGTGCGCGACTTCCTGGACGACGACGACCTCCGCGAATCGCGCCTGATGGTGAGCTTCAGCAACGACGACGACTTCATCTTCTTCCATGTCCCTGCCAGTGGCGTGGCGGCGGCGACGGACGGGGAGATCACCGAGATGGTGACGCGCCTCCAGCGTCATGTGGCGGTGCAGATCGAGACGGCACATGGCGAGGATATCGCCGCACTGTTCGACATCTACGTGGGCCGCGCGCACCTCTACTACAATCCCAAGATCCGCCTCGAGCGCGTGATCTATCGCGGCATCCGGGAGGCACAGAACGCCTCGCGCTCGCTCGAGCAGCGTGAGCGCGCCCGCCGAGTGAACGACCTGAAGACCGCCATTCGCGACCGCGGCGTCTACGTGGATTACCATCCCATCGTGGTGCCAAGTACGCGCGAGATCTTCGGGTACGAGGCGCTGGCGCGGGGTACGCTGCGCACGCTGCGCAGCCCCGAGGTGATGTTCGACGTGGCAGCGGAAGCCGACTTGATCTGGGAGCTCAGCCGGCTCTGTCGCGGGCGAGCGCTCGAAGGCATGAACACCCGGCTGGAGGAAGGACAGCTGCTGTTCCTCAACGTGGACCCGCACGATTTTGCGGACCCCATGTTCTCCGAGAGCGAAGTGGCCGAGCCGTCCCGCGTGGTCATCGAGATCACGGAGCGCACCGCCATCAAGGACTACCCCAAGTTTCGTGAGCGCCTCAAGGCGTTCCGCGCGAAGGGATTTCGCTTCGCCGTGGACGACGCCGGCAGCGGATACGCCGGACTGGGGTCCATCGCCAACCTCGAGCCGGATTTCATCAAGCTCGACATCTCCCTCATCACCGCTATCGACACCAACTTCATCAAGCAGAACCTGGTGCAGACCATGGTGCGGTTCGCGAACGATCACGGCGCGATGGTCATTGCCGAGGGCGTCGAGCGCGCCGAAGAATTCAAGATGGTGCAGGACCTCGGTGTCCATCTCGTGCAGGGGTTCTTCCTGCACCGGCCACAGAGCGCATCGTCTCCCATCGTGAAGTCCGTCGCGGTGCCCTGACGACACACGCTTCGTTCCCTGCAAACGCTTCGTCCCCTAAGCAAGCAGTTCGCGCACGAGCCGGTACGACCGCTCCGCGGCGCCCAATCCTTGATGCACCACGCGCAGCGCTGCGGCCCCCGCCGCGGCACGGTCGCTCGCGGAGCCCAGCCACCGCTCCAGCGCCACCAACAGTCCGGCACCATCCTGAACACCCACGGCCGCGTCATCGTCCATGAGGAGTGTCGCGTCGCGACTGGCATCGTGACGCGGACCGAATACCACCGGCGCACCGTAGGCCGCAGGCTCGAGGACCGAGTGCAGCCCCGCCGCGTGAAATCCCCCGCCCACATACGCCGCAGTCGCGAGCGCATACAGGTCGCCCAGCACGCCAACGCGGTCCACCAGGACCACGTCCGCGGTACTGGCGTCGGCCGCGCCGAGTCGGGCCAGCGACACGTGTTCGCCGGAGGCCCACCGCTCGATTGCGATGAGATGTTCCGCCGTTGTTTCGTGTGGTGCGATGATGAGTCGAGCGCCGGGCACACGGGCCCGAACCCTGGACCACGCGGGCAGGAGTACCTCGTCATCGGAGGGCCACGTGGAGCCGGCAACCAGGGTTGGCCTGTCGCTCGCCAGGGAGTTCAGCAGCGGTGACCCCCGATCCACACGCCGCGCGCGAGCCCAGACCTGGTCGTAGCGCGTGTCGCCGGTGATCGTCACCCGCGACGATGGCACGCCCAGCGCAATCAGGCGGTCGGCATCCTCGGCGCTGATGGCCCCGACACGATCCAGCCGCGCATAGGTGCTGCGCAACAACGCGCCGGCCAATCCGCTCCGGCGCGAGGAGCCACGCGCCAGCGTCGCACTGATGAGGCCCAACCGCGTGCCGCGGCGTGCGGACTCGCGCGCGAGCGTCGGCCATACATCGAGCTTGCTGAAGACGAGCGCGGTTGGCGACAACGCGGCCAGCGCGGCACGCATGTCGCGCGTGGCATCGAACGGCAGGACGTCCCGAAAGTCCACACGCAGCCGCTCGGCGAAGTCGCTCGCGCTCGGTGAGAAATAGGTGTACGCCAGCTGGACGCGGTGGTCGCGTTCGCGCACCAGGTCGAGCACGGGCCGAGCCTGCAGACCCTCCCCGACACTGGGCGCGTGCATCCAGAGGAGTGGCCGGGATGAATCGCGCGCGAACGCCTCGAATCGGCGCACCACGCCGCGCCGCGCCGAGAACGTCCGGACGAGCTTGCTGCCGGACTGCGGTGCGACCGAAGAAAGGGCGCGGGCCAGAAGCGCCGCGCCCTCATACCCAACCCGGAGCGCGCCGTTCATCGCTCGCGTTGAGAGCCGGCGCTCAGCGGCCGGCGCCCGCCTTCGCGATCTGCCGGGTGATGATCACACGAAAGCTGTCGGCGGGATAGGCGCCTTCCAGCTTCTGGTCACCAATGAAGAACGTGGGGGTAGACTGCACGCCGCTCGCCGACGTACGCTGGTGGTCAGCGTCAATGAGGGGGCCCGCGGCGTGTGATGCCATGCAGCTTCGCCACTGTGCGCCGTCGGCACCGGCAGCCACTGCCAGGGAGTCGAACGTGGGCATGGGGTTCTTCTGCGGCGCCCACGCTTCCTGCGTGGTGAACAGCGATTCGTGCAACTCCCAGAACTTGCCCTGCACCGAGGCACACATCGCCGCCTCCGATGCGGCGCGCGCGTTGGCGTGCAGCGAGGGAATGGGGAAATTCAGGTACGCGAGCCGCACCTTGCCCGTCTGGACGAACTCCTTGTCGATTATGGCGTAGGTCTCGTCATGCCAGCGCTTGCAGTAGGGGCACTGGAAATCGCTGATCTCCACGACCCAGATCGGGGCTGACTCCGCGCCCCGGATGCGCCCCTTGTCGGCAAGGGTGCTCACCGAGTCGGTTGGCTTGCCCGCCGCGGCGGACATGGCGGACGAAGCAGAAACTTCTCCGCCTGATGCCGCACGCGTCTGCACGGCCGGGGTGGCTTCCCTGGGAGCACATGCGGCCAGCGCGATTCCGGCGACGACGAGCGCACCAGTATGGCGAAGCAAGGCGAGTGGTGACATGGGGATGGGGCGCTAGGGGGAGGGATGCTGTCCGCGAAAGTTAACAACAGGAGGGCGAGACTGCCGCGTGGCGCGCCGCCTGCCATATTATGGATGCAAAACACCTCATTCGTGATTCGATGTCATACTCCCTAGCGCTCCGCCCGGCGGCGATCGCAGTCCTCGCGTTGCTCCAGGGCGGGCCCGTAATCCCCGCGCCTCGCGGCCTGGTCAACGATTTTGCCGGAGTGATTCCAGGCGACGCGGCGGCGCGCATCGAGCGCATCGCCCAGGACGTCCGCGACAAGACCCGGGGCGAGATGGCCATTGTGACGCTCGCCGACCTCGGGGGCCGGGACAAGAGCGAGGTGGCGCTGCGAATCGGCCGCGAATGGAAGGTGGGCAACCTCGCCGACATCGGGGACAAGTCCCGGAACGCGGGCGTCGTGATTCTCGTGGTGCCGAAGGAAACCGCATCGGACAAGGCCGGCCGCTGCCGCATCGAAACAGGCCAGGGAGCAGAGGGCTACATCACTGATGCCACAGCGGGCGAGATCTGCCGCGAGGCAACCCCGTTGTTCAAGCAGCAGAACTATGGTGCGGCGATCGAGCTGATCACGCTTCGCGTGGCCCAGCGATACGCGCAGGAGTTCAACGTCACACTCGATACAGGATACGCGGCGCCGGTCGGTCCTGTCGCTCCTGTCGGACCGCGCACGCGCGCCACGCGAGGCTTCGGCATCAGTCCGTTCGCCCTGCTGGTCATCCTGTTCGTGGTGCTCAACCTGTTTGGCGGGCGAGGACGACGTTCTGGATGCTTTCCATGGTGGCTGCCCTTCCTTTCGGGCTTCGGTGGCGGCGGTCGCGGTGGTGGATGGGGAGGTGGAGGCTTTGGCGGAGGCGGGGGCGGAGGAGGCTTTGGCGGGTTCGGTGGCGGAGGAGGGTTCAGTGGCGGCGGCGGCGGCTCCGACTGGTAAGCAAACATGGCGATGACACTCGATGAACTCGTGACGCAATTGCGCTCTGCCTACGGCGCGCAGTTGTCGTCGGTGGTGCTGTACGGCTCGGCGGCCGCGGGCGAGCACGTGCCGAAGAAATCGGATTACAACATCCTGGTGCTGCTGGGGCGATTCGAGCCCGCAGCGCTTGGCGCGGCGTCGGCGGTGGCGCGTGCGTGGAACGACGCCGGCAATCCTCCCCCCATGACCATGACGGTCGAGGAGTGGCGCCGAAGTTCTGACGTCTTCCCGATGGAATATTCCGACATCATGGAGCGACACCGCATGCTGTACGGCCAGCCGCCGTTCGATGGCATGTCCATCGAACGGGAGCCGCTGCGCCTCCAGTTGGAGCACGAGGTGATGGCCAAGCTGCTGCAGCTCCGGCAGGCCACCCTCATGGCCGGTGGCGACGGGAAGAAGCAGGCTGGGCTCATCGGCGCGAGCATCAGTACCATTCTCGTCCTGTTCCGCGCCACGCTGCGGCTGAAGGGGGAGGTTCCCGGTGCCGACAGCATCGACGTTGCCACGCGTGTGTCGGAACTGGGGGGATTCAACGCGGTGCCCTTCACGCGCGCCATCCGCCACCATCGCGGCGAGGTGAGCATCAAGGCGGCGGAGGCGGGCACCGTCCTGTCGCAGTATCTTTCCGGCGTCGAGCGACTCGATTCCTATCTCGACACGTTCTCCACCCAGGAAGGCCAACCATGAAGCGTCGCCATTTTGTGCTCCTCCTGCCACTCGCGCTCGCCGCGTGCGGCTACAATTCCATCCAGAAGTACGATGAGACGGCGAACGCCGCGCAGGGACAGATTGAAGTCCAGCTGCAGCGCCGCGCCGACCTCGTGCCCAGCCTCGTCGCCACGGTCAAGGGGCTCGCCAACCAGGAGTTGGCGGTATTCAGCGAAGTCGCCAAGGCCCGGAGTGGGCTGCTGGGCGCGGTGCAGGCCAAGGATCCGGAGCAGATGGCGAACGCCAACCAGGCCATGACAG
Organism: Gemmatimonadaceae bacterium; assembly: GCA_043758185.1. GTDB lineage: Bacteria > Gemmatimonadota > Gemmatimonadetes > Gemmatimonadales > Gemmatimonadaceae > AG11. Next base: position 5,518 of record JAYVNZ010000194.1, read on the forward strand.
GTGCACTGGGGCGGCTCATCGCGGTGGCCGAGGCGTATCCGCAACTCAAGAGCGACCAGGCCTTCCTCAAGCTCCAGGACGAGCTGGCCGGCACGGAGAACCGCGTGTCCGTCGCGCGCACCGACTACAACTCGGCCGTGCAGCAGTACAACAGCTACATCCGGCAGTTTCCAACGGTGCTGACGGCGAAGGTGACGGGCGCCAAGGAACGGAAGTACTTCACGGCAACGAGCCCCGAGGCACGCGAGGCGCCCAAGGTGGATTTCGGGACGCCAGGCGCACCAGCGCCCGCCAAGCCGTAGGCATGGCGCGCGGTCACGCCGAGGGCGATGGCCGCGCGTCTTTCGGGAACAGGGACTCGCCCTTCTTCACGACCCACCCGGTGGCATCGAGCAGCGCCACCTGATCGACGCGCTGCTCCGCCACCGTGTGCGGCCCGCCAATCTGCTGCCACACCGCCTGGGCCTTGCCCGGCATGAACGGCGCGAGCAGCACGGCCTGACGCGCGAGCTGCCGCACGAGCGATGAGAGTACGTCGTCCAGTGCGCGGCGCGACTCGTCGTCGGTGCCCTTGGCGAGCGTCCAGGGCTGCATGAGCTGCACGAACTCGTTCCCGCGTGCCACGCACGCCATGGCATGCTGGAGCGCCTCGTGCAGCAGGAAGCCGCGTGTCCCGTCCATCGCGGCGTGATACGCCTCCGCCGCGCTGGCATCAGCGCGGTCCACGTCGTCGGGCGCGCCAGCGCGGGGAACCACGCCATCGCGATACTTCTCCACCATCGCGATCACCCGACTCGCGAGGTTTCCCCAGGAGTTGGCCAGGTCTGCGTTGTACCGCTCCTCGAAGCGCTCCCACGAGAAACTCCCGTCCCCATCGAACGGCACTTCGCGCAGCAGGAAATAGCGAAAGGCGTCCACGCCGAAGCGGTCGATGGCCTCGTTGAGGTCGAGCTTCACGCCGGCCGACTTGCTGAACCGCTCTCCGCCCAGCAGCACGAAGCCGTGTCCCCACACGCGCCCTGGCAACGGAAGCTCGGCCGCCTGCAGCATCGCCGGCCAGATGATGGTGTGAAAGCGCGTGATATCCTTGCCCACGATGTGCAACTGTGCCGGCCAGTGCGCTGGCCCGCTCTGGCCCGGGAAGCCGGTCGCCGTGAGGTAGTTGGGCAGCGCGTCGAACCACACGTACGTGGTCTGGTGTTCCCCCGAACTCAGCGCCCTGGGAAAGGGAATTGCCCACGCCAGCCGTGACCGGCTTGCCGAGATGTCCTCGAGCCCCCTGTCGATGAGCGCCAGCATTTCGTTCCGCCGGCTCTCCGGCTGAAGGAACTCCGGCCGGTCGGTAAGCAGCGCCTTCAGGAAGCCCGTGTACTTGCTCAGGCGAAAGAACCAGTTGCGTTCCTCCACCCATTCCAGCGTTCGCGTGGGGTGCAGCACACACACGCCGTCGAGGATTTCCGCGTCCTGCTTGAACGCCTCGCACCCAACGCAGTACCATCCCTCGTACGCCTTCTCGTAGAAGTCGTCGGGGCTCCGCTCGATGATGCGCTCGATGAGTGCCTGCACGCCCGCGCGGTGCATTGCGTCGGTGGTGCGGATGAACTGGTCGTTCGAGATCTCCAGCCGCCGCCACATCGCGGAAAACGATTCAGCCAGCGAATCGACAAGTGCCTGCGGCGTCACCCCGCGCTGCGCCGCGGTCTGCTCGACCTTCTGCCCGTGCTCGTCCATGCCGATGAGGAAATGGACGTCATCACCGCGGAGGCGCCGATAACGTGCGATCACATCGGCGCCGATCTTTTCGTACGCATGCCCGATGTGCGGCTCGCCGTTCGCGTAGTCGATGGCGGTGGTCAGAAAGTACTGGCTCACTTACGCTCCACTGGGGGCGGTGCCCCCGGTGCCGGTGCCACTGCCGCCGCTGGGTCGATTGCGACGTCCGCCGCGCCGCCCACGCCGCCGCTGCGCGCGGTGTTCACCCTCTGCGGCGGACTCCCCGGGCACCGGCAGATCTGTGTCCTCCGGTGCCGCCTCCGCATCCGGCAGCGTGGGCGAATCCGCTGCCACCGGGGCAGGTTCGACTTCAGCCGGGAGCACCGGGGCGCGCACCGGCACGCTGACGCGCGGCGCCGTGGTCTCCCTCGAGTCACGCGGTGGCCGGATCTGCCGCGTCTCGCGCTTCGGCAGCAACGACACCAGTTCCTCCACCAGCAGCACCTCGTGTTCCGCCGTGTCGTCCATCTCGCGGTGATCCACCGCCGCGCGCGCGCCAAGCACGTCCTGCGCGGCGCTCAGCAGCGCCGCCGCGAGGGGATCGCCCGCACCCGTCATCTCGTCGCGCAGCTCGGACAGCGGAATGGTCCGAACCTCCCCGTCCACTCCACGCAGCGTCACGCGCTCGCGGAAGATGTCGTTCGCCACCACCTTCTCCTCGCCGCGCGAGGTCTTGATGGTCTTCAGTTCCTTGGGATACTTCCGGCGGCTCTGTACATAGAAATCGTGCTCGTACCGCAGGCAGCACATCAACCGGCCGCACGCACCGGAAATCTGCGACGGGTTGAGCGACAGCCGCTGGTCCTTCGCCACACCCAGGTTGACCGGGCGCAACTCGGGCAGCCAGGACGCCGAACAGTATTGACGGCCGCACCGGCCGATGCCGTCCAGCCGCTTGGCCTCGTCGCGCACACCGATCTGCTTGAGTTCAATGCGCGCGCGAAACATGAACGCCAGCTCGCGCACGAGGGTCCGGAAGTCGACGCGCTTTTCCGCCGTGAAGTAGAACGTGAGCTTCTTCCGATCCCACTGCCACTCGGCGTCGGTCAGCTTCATGACCAGTGCGTTCGCCTTCACGCGCTCCGTCGCCTTGCGACGCGCGTCGTCGTCGCTGCGGCGTAGTTCCTCGTGACGAAGCAATTCGTCACGGGTGGCCAGGCGCTTGACGACGCGCGCAGGCGGCGCGCCAAACAAGCCATGCGGCACCCTGGCCGAACGGAGCTCGGCCTCCGCGCCCACGGCATGCACGTGACCAAGGTCCTCCCCCCGGTCCGCGTCCACGATCACCGCGGCCTGGCGCGATGGAACGTCGTTGGACTCCCAGAGAAAGAATTCCTTGCGGTTCCCCTTGAATGCGATCTCGATCAGGTGCGGCACATTACTCCAGGTACTGCCCCATCCGCATGAACTTCTCACGCCGACGACGCACCAGCTTATCGGGTTTCAGGCGGCCCAGCTCGTCCAGCTGCTTGATCAGCGTGTCCCGGACGGCCTTGGCCGTCACCGCGTGATCCGCATGGGCGCCGCCCGGTGGCTCGGCGATGATTTCGTCGATCACCTTCAGGTCGAACAGGTCCGGCGCCGTGATGCGGAGTGCCGTGGCGGCCCGCTCGCGCATCTCGGGGCTCTTGCCGTCCTTCCACAGGATGGCCGCGCAGCCTTCCACGGTGATCACGGAATAGACGGAATTCTCGAGCATGTTCACCCTGTCGGCAACGCCGAGCGCGAGCGCGCCCCCGGAACCTCCTTCGCCGATGACCGTCGCGATGATCGGCGTCTCCAGCCGGCTCATCTCGAAGAGGTTGCGCGCAATTGCCTCGCTCTGGCCGCGCTCCTCGGCACCCAGTCCAGCCCACGCGCCCGGCGTATCGATGAACGTGAGCACTGGCACGTGGAACTTCTCGGCCAGCTTCATCAGGCGGAGCGCCTTTCTGTACCCCTCCGGGTGGGCCATCCCGAAATTGCGCTTGAGATTTTCCTTCGTGTCGCGGCCGCGCTGGTGGCCAATGACCATCACCGTCTCGCCATCGAGTCGCGCCCAGCCGCCCATGATGGCCGCATCCTCGCGAAATGCGCGGTCGCCATGCAGCTCGATGAAGTCCGTGAAGCAGAGGCGCAGGTAGTCATCCGTGAGCGGCCGCTTGTTGCTGCGCGCCACCTGCACGCGCTGCAAGGGCGTGAGGGTGCGGTAGATTTCGTCGCGCAACTCGAGGAGCTTCTTCTCCAGCGTCGAGATCTCGTCGGTGACGTTCAACGCCTGCTCGCCCACCATCTTCCGCAATTCCTCGATCTGGCGCTCGAGATCGAAGATGGGCTTCTCGAACTCGAAATTCGGATTCGCCATCCCTGTCAGCTCCCGCGCACGAGGCGAACGCGCTCGTTCCCGAGCAGCGCCCGCAGGTCGGTCAGCGCGGCCTGGGTGGCCGCAAGCCTGAGTGAGCGCGATTTCAGCCGCGCCCGTGTTCCATTTCCATCGCTCCACCGCAACTCGAGCGGAGGCGCCCCGGTATGCGAGGTCGCATGCGCGTCGATGACCGCACGCACATCCGAGATCGCATCTGGTGAGAGTGCCTCGCCGAGCGTCAATTCGATCGAGATCGAGACCTGCCCGTTCAGCCGCAGTTCCGCGAATGGCGTGACGGACTCCACGATGTACGTCGGACTGTCCGCGTCCTGGTCGCGCTTCGAGTAGCCACCCTTCATGAGGACAGGCACGTCAGCGCGCACCCTGTCCGCGAGCAGCCCCCAGCTTTCGGGGAAAACCAGTACCTCGGAAGATCCCGAAAAATCCTCCACTGTCAACCGCGCGAACTCGGCGCCGGATCGCTTGCTGGTCTGCCGCTTGATGGCGGTGACCACCACGCCCATCGACATCGGCTCGGCCGTCCACTTGCCCAGCTGGCTCACCGTGTGGGTCGCGAACAGCTCGCACTCCACGCGATAGGGCTCCAATGGATGCCCGCTGATGTAGAAGCCCAGGATCTCCTTCTCGCGCGTGAGTCGCTCGGATTCCGCCATGGGCGCCACGTTCGGCAGGGTCGCGGGTGCGTGAGGCGCCTCGCTCGCGTCGTCGGACAATCCGCCGAACATCGAAACCTGGCCCATCGCCTTCTCCTGCTGCTGCAACGACGATTCCTGCATCGCGGAGTCGAGCGCCGACCAGTACTGGGCCCGATGGCCGCCCAGCCCATCCAGTGCGCCCGCCGCAATGAGCGCCTCGAACACCCGCTTGTTGCACTTCGTGAGGTCCACGCGGTCCGTGAAGTCGAAGAAGCTCTCGAACGGCTTCTCCCGCTTCGCCGCCAGCACCGAGTCGATCGCATTGCGACCCACGTTGCGGACCGCCCCGAGCCCGAAACGGATCCGCTTCTCGTCCAGCACCGTGAACTTGTAATTCGACTCATTCACGTCCGGCGGCAGCACCTCGATGCCCAGCTCGCGCGCCTCGTTGATGAACTTCACCACCGAATCCGTGTCCCCGATGGACGACGACAGGATGGCCGCCATGAAGTCGGCGGGGAAGTGCGCCTTGAGCCACGCCGTGTGGAACGAGATGACGGAGTAGGCAACCGAGTGGGATTTATTGAAACCGTATCGGCCAAACGTCTCGATCTGGCCCGCCAGCTCCTCGATGATCTTCCTGTCGTAGCCACGCGCGATGGACTTTTCGACGAACTTGCCGAGCTCCTGCTTGATGAGCTCCGCGTCCTTCTTGCCCACCGCCTTTCGCAGCACGTCGGCTTCCGCGAGCGAGATGCCGGCAAGCACCTGCGCCAGCCGCATCACCTGCTCCTGGTAGGTGATAACGCCGTACGTTGGCTCGAGGATCGGCTCCAGTTCCGGCAGCGCATAGCTCACGGGCTCTTCGCCGCGCTTTCTCCGCTGATACACCTTGTGCATGCCCGCGTCGAGCGGGCCGGGACGCATCAGCGCGTTGCTCGCCACGAGATCGTCGAACCGGTCGCACCGCATCGAGCGCAGCATGTCCGTCGCCAGCGGCGACTCGAACTGGAACACCCCCGTGGTGCGCCCCGCACGCAGCATGCGATACACCTCCGGGTCCTCCATGTCGACCGCGTCCAGGTCCGGACGCGTGCCCGTGCGCTGCTGGATGTTGTCGAGCGCGTCGCGGATCACCGTGAGCGTGGTCAGCCCAAGGAAATCCATCTTGAGCATACCCGCATGCTCCAGGCAGTTCATGTCGTACTGGGTCACGATCACCGTCTCGTCCGAGCCGGCGCCCGCACCCTTGCTGTTGACAGTGAGGATAGGGACGTAGTCGTCGAGCGGACCCGGCGCAATGACGACACCCGCCGCATGCACGCCCGTGTGCCGCGACAGTCCCTCGAGCGAAATCGCGTAGTCGAGCAGCGTCTTGTAGCGCCCATCACTGGCGTAGAGCTTCTTGATCTCCGGCACCTCGCGGATGGCGTCCTTCACCATCAGCGAGAAAGCCGGACCGTTCGGGATGAGCTTGGCCAGCGCATCCGTCTCCGCCGGAGTAAAGCCGAGCGTGCGGCCCACGTCCTTGATGGCCGCACGTGACTTCATGGTGCCGAACGTCACGATCTGGCCCACCGATTCCTTGCCGTACTTCTGCCGCACGTACTCGATCACCTCGCCGCGCCGCTCGAAGCAGAAGTCCACGTCGATATCCGGCATCGACACGCGCTCCGGGTTCAGGAAGCGCTCGAACAGCAGGTCGTACTTGAGCGGACACACGTCCGTGATCCTCAACGCGTACGCCACGATCGAGCCCGCAGCAGACCCGCGTCCCGGACCCACAGGGATGTCCAGGTCGCGCGCCGCCTTGATGAAGTCGTAGACGATGAGGAAGTAGCCGGCGTACCCCGTCTTCGTGATCACGCCCAGCTCGTAGTCGAGCCGCTGCTGCACCTCCGCCGGCAGCGCGACGCCATAACGCACGCGCGCGCCTTCCGTCGCAAGGCGAACCAGGAGCTCGTTCTCGGACTCCACCCCGGTGGGCAGCGGGAACGACGGCACGTAGTACCTCTTCTCGAACGCAAAGCCCGCCTCGTCGGCGATCTTCAGCGTGTTCTCCATCACGTCCGTCCGGCCCGGAAAACGCGCCGCCATCTCGGAGGCATTCTTGAAGTACAGCCCCCGGTCGTAGTGCATCCGGTTCTGGTCGCTGTAATCCTTGCCGAGTCCAATGCACAGCAGGACATCGTGCGCGTCGTGATCGTCGGCGCCCAGGAAGTGGGCGTCGTTCGTGGCAATCACGGGCAGGCTCAGTTCCGAGCCCAGCGCA
>JAYVNZ010000195.1:0-2617 GCA_043758185.1 Gemmatimonadaceae bacterium
TGCGCACGAACTTCGCCTGCACCGGCGCGAACACGATGCGAATCGACGGCCCCGTGCCCTGACCCTCCGCCACCGGGTCGCTCCACGCCGTGCCGTCGAGCGACACCTGCACCTTGTAGCCCCGCGCGTACGGCTGGGGACGCGGCGCCGCGTTCGGCGGCCCGAATGGTCCGCCCGATTGGAACTGCAGCTCGGTGAGCCGCACTGGCGCTGGCAGCTCGAACTGGAACCACATCCCCGCTTCCTGCGGCACGAGCGTCGACCAACCGGACGTGCCGAATGCGCGCACGGCGCGATCGCTCCCGTGGCTCGCCGTCGCCCTCCACGTCGGCTGCTGGTGCATCAGCGTCGGCACCACGGACGCGAGCTCCGGATACGTCCATGCGCTCGTGCGTGCTTTGGTGGACGCGCGAACGGCCGCCACCTGCGCTGGCGTCACGAACCCCGCCGAGTTCGTGAAGGTGTTCCGGATGTATGACGCCACGTCGGCGATCCATTCGTCGCTCTGCTGCGCCTGCGACACCATGACCTGGCCGACGTACGCCTTTCCCTCGATCGGCCCGGTCAGCCCATGCAGCAGCACGTTGATCGCATAATTGGGATGATTCGTCACGCGCGGCGAACCGGCGAACGCCGGCGCGATGGTCTGCCCATTTCCGGCGGGCGTCCCCATCCCGTTCTCGCCGTGGCACTGCGAGCAGGTCTCCTTGAATGCCACCGCGCCGCGGTCCATCGCCGCGCGCAGCTCCGGCGGAAGGTTCCGTCCGCCCGCGAGCACCGGCGGCTCGAGGATCTGCTTCCCGACGAGCTGCACGCCGCGCGCGCTGCTCGCCGCGACTGTCGCCTTCACGACGGACGCCACCTCGGCAACCTTCAACGTGTTCATGGTCAACATCGCCTGGATGGAGACGTCCACCGCCGGATCGCTCGCCAGCCTCCGGTAGTCGGCGGCGAACGACGTGTCCTTGCCCTTGTACAACGTCTCGCTCGCGCGGATGGCCTGGAGTCGCATGCGCGGATTGTGATCTCCCATCTGCTCGCGGACGAGCGTCGCGTCCAGCGCGCCCAACCCCTCGAGCGTCCACAATGCCTGAATACGCGCGACGAGCATGGTGTCGCGCCGGACCATTCGCGTCAGCGCGGGCACCACGCTCCTGTCGCCGCGCAGCACGAGCTGTTGCTGCGCCATGTCGCGCCACCAACCATTGGGATGCGCGAGATGCCGCACGAGCTGCGCCGGCCGCTCCTCCAGCATCCGTGGCACCGTCGCGTCACGCGGGATCCCATCGTATGTCAACCGCCAGATGCGTCCGAGGCCGACGATCTTCGCCATCTGGTACTGATCCACCTTCGCGCGCAGGTACGAGCCCGGCGGCGTCCACTGGCTCTCCTGGATTACGCCGTGGTACATGTCGACGATGTACATCGAGCCGTCAGGCGCGGTCTTGATTTCTACCGGGCGGAAGAGGGGATCCTTCGACCGGATGAACTCGGACTTCTCGCCCTGGAAGGCGTTGCGCACCTGCGTCAGCCCCTCGACGTTCACGGGGTGCACGCGACGCACGACGCGCCCCACGACCTCACCGTAGAAGTAGTCGCCGAGCAATTCCTTCGGCAGACGTCCGCCCCGATAGACGTTCGCGCCGGAGCCGGCCGTTGCCTTGGCGAGCGAGCCCTCGGGCATGCGTATCATCTGCATGCCGCCCTGCGCGTCGGAGAGCCCAAGCGGCGCGCCCCAGATGTCGTCGAAGCCGGGCTCGTATCGCGTGCTGTCGGTGTACGTGCCATAGGCGATGGGAAAGCTGAAGTACGATGGCACTCCGCTGGCGCCCCCCTGGAACCACTGCTTTCCGTCGTCATCCTGAGACGCGCCCCACTGCGAGCTCGTGAACCCGGTGGGCTCGCGCACCACCCCGCTCGGCGTCTCGCGCACGCGGAATGCGTTCACGGTGCTGTACAGCCAGTTGTCCATCGACCAGAAGAGCGACGACTGCAGATGCTCGACGTTGGCGAGCCGCCCGAAGTTGGTGGTGAACAATTCCTTCTTGTCGGCGCGTCCATCCCCGTTGGTGTCGGTGTACTTGTAGACGTCGTTGCTGTTCGACTCCATCGTGAGGATCGCGTTCCTGCCGTACGGTGTGACGAAGCGGGGGAACACGAGGCTGTCGACGAAGACGGTGTGGCGCTCATAGACACCGTCGCCGTCGCGATCCTCCCACCGCGAGATGCGGTTTACCGGCGCGAGCTGATCGCGCGCATCGGCGTCGAGCATGTAGGAGCGCATCTCGAGCACGTACATGCGTCCGTCGCCGTCGAACGCGATCGTCGCTGGCTGCTGGATGGCCGGCTCCGTGACCACGGGCGTCATCCGGTACCCGGGCGGCAGGATGAACTGTGCCCGTTCCTCGCTCGCCGATACAGGAAGCACGGGCTTCTTGGGCGAGAGGTCGGCGCCCTGAAACGGATCGGGGCGGCGCGATGCACCGGCCGCGTCCGGGGTGCGAGGCATGGCGGCGGGACCGGAAGTGACGGCGGCGGCGTTCGCGCCCGCCGTATCAATCGCGGACGCGGTGCGCGGTGCGGGCTGGGTTACGGGGGGCGTCCCGGAACCCGGCGC
>JAYVNZ010000196.1:0-13906 GCA_043758185.1 Gemmatimonadaceae bacterium
TGGACGCGCAAGGGCACGGGCCCGTGGACAGTCCGTGAGGACGTGGTGCAGGCTTTGCGCGCCATCAGGATTCCCAATGTGCGCTGGCCCGGCGGCTGCTTTGCGGACTACTACCACTGGAAGGACGGCGTTGGCCCGCGCGCATCGCGCCCCACCGTGGTGAACAACAACTGGGGCGGCGTGACCGAGGACAACGGCGTGGGCACGCACGAGTTCCTCGATTTCTCGGAGCAGGTGGGCGCTGACCCGTTCGTGGTGGGCAATGTGGGCAGCGGCACCGTGCAGGAAATGCAGGAGTGGTGGGAGTACATCAATCACCCCGGGTCCAGCCCAATGGCGAACATGCGGCGGAAGAACGGACGGGACACTCCGTGGAACGTGCGGTTCTGGGGCGTGGGCAATGAGAGCTGGGGCTGCGGCGGCAACATGCGGCCCGAGTTCTACGCCGACGTCTACAAGCGCTACGCGAGCTTCCTGCCGGGCTACGGCAAGGTCCGGCCGTTCCGCATTGCCACCGGGCCCAGCGACGACGGCTACGCGTGGATGGACGTGATGATGCGGGACGCCGGCCGGATGATCGACGGCATCGACCTGCATCACTACCTGCTCACGGGCACGTGGGCGAAGAAAGGCGAGGCCACGAATTTCAATGAAGGTGAGTGGGCGGACCTGCTGCAGAAGGCCGCCGGCTTCGACGAGCTGCTCACGCGACACTCGGCCATCATGGACCGCTACGATCCGCGCAAGCGCGTGTGGCTCATCGTGGGTGAGTGGGGCACGTGGCACCAGCCGGAGCCCGGCACCAATCCCGGCTTCCTCTACCAGCAGAACTCGCTGCGCGATGCGCTCGTGGCGTCGGTGTCGCTCGACATGTTCAACAAGCACGCCGACCGCGTGCACATGGCGAACATCGCCCAGATGGTGAACGTGCTGCAGGCGATGATCCTCACGCAGGGCGACCAGATGATCCTCACGCCCACGTATCACGTGTACGAGATGTACACCGTGCATCACGATGCCCTGCTGCTGCCCATCAGCATGGAAGGGGCGCGGTACACGTACGGCGACCACACCATGCCCGCCGTGAGCGCAACGGCGTCCCGCGACTCCACTGGCCGCATGCACCTGACGCTCACCAACGTGGATCCCCACCAGTCACGCGTGGTGAACGTGTCGGTGCGCGGGCAATCAGTGTCGGCCGTGAGCGGGCGTGTCCTCACGGGTGAGCGGATGAATGCGCACAACACATTCGAGCAGCCGAATGCGGTGCATCCCGTGCCGTTCGACGGCGCGAGACTGAGGGGGGACCAGCTTGTCGTCACGCTGCCACCCAGGTCGCTGGTCGTGCTCGAACTGCGCTGACGGAAGCGACGAACCCCCGAGCGGCGATGCCGTCGGGGGTTCGTTACCAGCGTGGCGAAGGCCGATCAGACCAGCTTCGGCACCACGAACGGTGCGCGGTACTGCGCGCCGAGCATCGCGTTTGCGCGCGCGGCATCCGGTCCACGGAATTTCTCCGCGCCCGGATCGATCATCAGCGGCATGCCAAGCGTGAGCGGCGTCTTGCCCAGGTCCACGTTGTTCAACGCCAGGTGCTCCATCATGCGACCCGTCGCCTCGTTGAGCATGGGGCTGGACTTCACGGTGTCCGTGAGCTGTCCCGTCGGCGTGGCGTGCCCGATCTGGTGCGAAATGTTGCCGAGGTGGCAGAGCGCGCTCGAGACATGACCCTCCTGGATGGGCCCGTAGAGCTCAGCCTTTTTCCGGCTGCGCACGACGTCCACGAAGTTCTGCATGTGGCGGTCCTGCCCCTTGAACTCCTTGATGACCTTGCCGCTCTTGTCCACCGCGCGGGCCGTGGTGTAGCTCGGCACGATCATGCTGCCGCCTTCGCAGTCGATGACGTTGCCGATGTCCACGCCGCGGTAGTTGTCCATGCCGCTGCCCTGGCCGCCCTGGTTGAGCGCCGGGTCACCGCCAGCGTTGGCGATGCCGGACTTCTTCGGCAGGCCGCGCACCTCGAAGATCAGCGGTGCGGTCTTGTAGTCGTGAATCACGACCTGCGTGTTCGGCGTCTCGCCGTCGTCCACGTAGCCGAGGCGTCCGCCCACGCTCAAGGAACGCTGCGGCAATCCTGGCTCGCCGAGGAACCAGCGGGCAACGTCCATCTGGTGGATGCCCTGGTTGCCCACATCGCCATTGCCGTAGAGATAGATCCAGTGCCAGTCATAGTGCACCGGGCCGTTCTTTGTGTTGCGGTGCGGGGCGACGAGCGGCGCCGGGCCGGTCCACAGATCGTAGTTGATGTTGGCCGGCACCTGCTGCGGGCCGCCGCAGAGGCCGATGCTGTCGCGACGCTTGTAGCAGAAGCCGCGCGACGCGGTGATCTTGCCCATGTTGCCCGCCTGCACCCACGCGACGGCCTCGCGGAGCCCCTCGCCGGAGCGGATCTGCGTGCCGGCCTGGATGACGCGATTGTACTTGGCCGCGGCCGCCACGAGCTGGCGTCCCTCCCAGATGTTGTGGGAGACGGGCTTCTCGATGTAGACGTCCTTGCCGGCCTGCATGGCCCAGATGCCGGCGAGCGAATGCCAGTGGTTGGGCGTGGCGATGGTGACGGCGTCGATGTCGTCACTCGCGAACATCTCGCGCATGTCGGCGTACGTCTTCACGTTGCCGCCATTGGTCGCTGCCTTGACCTTGGCGAGGACCGCGCTGTCCGGATCGCAGAGGGCCACGACGCGCACGCCCGGTATCTTCTCGAGGCTGGAGAGGTGGTTGCGCCCGCGGCCGTTCAGGCCAATGACGCCGACTCGCAGGTCGGAATTGGAGCCCATCACCTGGCCCCAGGAACGAGCTGGCAGGGCAGCGCCAGCGGCGGCGAGCGCCGAGGTCTTGAGGAAGGTGCGACGATCGAGTGAACTCATGGTCCGAGGCGTCAGAGTGGGCGGTGGAGTTGCATTTGACCGAACTTCGAACGAATTATTTCCAAAGGCATCATGCGTCGATTTCTGCCGAACTGCAAGCATGACAATTACGCCTGCGATGCGACATTCGTTGCCTGAAAGGACGAGATCGCTTCCACGAGCCGTACGCGACGGACCTCCTCCCAGCGCTCGTGCGTTTGCCATGCGTATCAACAGGGCTGCCTGACACATGGGGCGGCGACCCCTGACCCATCACATGAATTCCGTCGCAATGACTTTCTCGCCACCGTCCGCTGCCGCCCGCCGCTACAGGGCGTGGCTTCTTGCGCCTGCATTCATTGCCGGCTGCCGTCACGACCCGACGCCACTCAGGGCGATGTTCCAACTCGCGGCGCGCACTCAGCTTGCCGCCCCCGGAATCGTGATGACGGGGGTGCCGTCCAGCGACGTCGTACGCGCGGCGCCACCGGCTGCCGCCGCCGACACCGACGGCACTCCCCAGAAAGTTGTAGCACCAGTCTACTCTCCCGAGGAAGAGGGGACGCGCTTTCACGCGGTGGACGGCTATCACCTCGAGCTGGTTGCCGCCGAGCCCCTGGTGCAGGACCCCATTGCCATCGACTTCGATGCCGATGGGCGCATGTACGTGGTGGAGATGCGCGGCTACATGAACAACCTGCAGGGCACAGGTGAGGATCGTCCCACCGGCCGCATCGTGGTGCTGGAGGACACCAATCACGACGGCCGGATGGACAAGACCACCGTCTTCATGGACAGCCTCGTGCTGCCGCGCGCGGTGAAGGTGCTGGAACACGGTGTCCTGGTTGGTGCACCACCCAACCTCTGGCTGGCACGCGACACAACCGGCGACCTGCGCGCCGACACGCGCGAACTCGTCCGAAACGACTTCGGAAATCCCAAGGGCAATCCTGAGCACAGCGCCAACGGCCTGCTCTGGGGCATCGACAACTGGATCCATAGCGCCAACTACGCGGGCCAGCTTCGCCTGGGCGCGGACGGCCACATGATCTACCGCAAGGCGCCTGAAGAGGGGCAGTGGGGCATCTCGTCCGACGAGTACGGGCGCCTGTATCGCAACAGCAACGAGGATCCGCTGCGTGCTGACCTCATCTCGTCGCACTACGCCATGCGCAACCCGAACCTGCCAACGCTGGCGGGCGTGTACCAGCAACTCACGCCCAACGTTGCGGTGTGGCCGGCGCACAAGACGCCGGCCGTCAATCGCGGCTACCGTGCGGAAACAATGCGCGCCGACAGCACGCTCGCACACTACACGTCGGCGGGCGATCCCACGGCGTTCGTCGGCGATCGCCTGCCGGCGGAGTTGCGCCGGAGCGTGTTCATCACGGAATCGGCGGGCAACCTTGTAGGACGCCTCATCGTGCGCGATTCCGCCAACGGCATGCCCGTGGCGCGGACAGCCTACGATCACAAGGAATTCATCACGGCAAACGACGAGCGCTTTCGTCCGGTGAGCCTGGCCACGGCACCAGACGGGACGCTCTACGTGGTGGACATGTATCGAGGGATCATCCAGCACCGCGTGTTCATCACGGGCTACCTGGAGCAGAAGATCACCGAGCGCGGACTCGAGCAGCCTGTCGGCCTGGGGCGGATCTGGCGCGTGGTGCACACCTCCACAGTTCGGGATGAGACGCCGCACCTCTCGGCGAAGTCCCCCGCCGCGCTCGTGCCCTATCTCGCCCATCCCAACGGATGGTGGCGCATGACGGCGCAGCGCGTGATCGTGGAACGAGGCGATACGACGGTGGCGCCCGCGCTGCGGCAGATGTTGCGCACGCATGCAGATGATCGCGCACGACTGCATGCGCTCTGGACACTGGACGGACTTGGCCGCGCAGACCGCGCGAGCATTGAGGGCGCACTCGCCGATCGCTCGGCCCCTGTGCGAGCCGGCGCGATTCGCATTGCGGAGCCGCTGCTCGCCGCCGGCGACGGGGAGGTTCGCGCGGCAGTGATGCATCTCGTGTCAGACCGCGATCCTGCCGTGCGACGCCAGCTGGCGGCGTCCGCGGGAGAACTGGGCACCGGCGTTCGGGAGGGTGCGCTGCGTGAGCTGATCGCTCGCAACGGGGATGATCCGGTGGTGGCGGACCTCGTGGTATCCGCACTGGCGGGCCGCGAGCTGCCGTTCCTCGAGCGGCTGATGTCGCCTGGCACCACTGACGCAGCGCACGCTGCACCGGTGACGCGCGCCCTTACGCGTGCAGTGGTGACGTCGCGTGATTCCACGAGTGTGCAGCGGGTGCTCGCGCTGGCGGGCCAGCCACATCGCGCGCGCTGGCAACGCATCGCCCTGCTGGAGGGTGCGGCCCGGCCATCGGGACAGCGTGGTGGGTTCGTTGTGGCGTTGAGTGCGCCACCAACGGGATTGATCGACGCGCTCGCGAGCAGGGACTCGGCGGTGCGGGGTCGCGCCGTAAAAGTTGCCGAATCACTCAGCTGGCCGGGCAAGCGGGACACCCGGCCGGTCGTGCGTCCGTTCACTGCGGTGGAGCGAGCGCGCTATGCAACGGGCCAGCAGCAATACCTGACCACGTGTTCGGCATGCCACCAGGTGGGCGGCACCGGACTCGCCGGCGTAGCCAAGCCGCTCATGGGGTCGCAGTGGGTGCTGGGCCGCCCGGAGCGTCTCATCCGCATCCTGCTGCATGGCAAGGAGGGCACAATGCTCATGCCGCCCATTGGCGCTGCGCTCTCGAACGACCAGCTCGCGGCGGTGCTGACGTACGTCCGGCGGTCGTGGGGAAACAGCGCGTCGGCGGTGGACGCCGCGACGGTGCAGGAAGTGCGGGGTGCAACCGGGGGACGCACAAGGCCGTGGACGGAAGAGGAGCTGCAGCGCGTCGGTCGGTGACAACCTCGCGCCGGGAATCGCACGCATGACCGACGTTCGCGTAAGGTTCGCCGACATGGAGCGCGTGATGGCGCGCGTGCTCGTGCGACTCGGGTTTGACGACGACCGCGCGCATGCCTGCGCCACACTGTTCGCGGAGGCGAGCCGCGACGGTGTGGCGTCACACGGACTGAATCGGTTCGAGCGGTTCGTGACGACCATACGAAACGGCAGCGTGGATGTGCATGCGCGCCCCGAACGTGTTGCCGCGAAGGGCGGCCTGGAGCGTTGGAATGGCAATGCCGGGCCAGGGAACCTGAATGCGCACGCGAGCATGCATCGCGCAATCGAGCTCGCCCGCGAGCACGGCCTGGGTGCCGTGGCACTCGGCAACACCAACCACTGGATGCGCGGCGGCAGCTATGGGTGGCAGGCGGCTGATGCGGGCGTCATCGGCATCTGCTGGACGAACACCCTTCCGAACCTGCCTCCATGGGGCACCAGCGCGCCGCTGCTCGGCAACAACCCACTGGTGATGGCCGTTCCTCGCAGCGATGGGCATGTCGTGCTGGACATGGCGATGTCGCAATTTTCGTTTGGGGCGCTCGCGGCGCACAGGGCGCGCAACGAGGAGTTGCCGGTGGTGGGCGGCTTCGATGCCGAGGGAGCGCTCTCGCGTGACGCCGCGGCAATCGAGGCGAGTGGCCGCGCGCTGCCCATCGGATACTGGAAGGGATCCGGCCTGGCGCTGTTGCTCGACATCATGGGCGTTCTGCTGTCCGGAGGTCTCGCCACGCACGAGATTCCCGCGAATCCGGAGCGCGAAACGGGGATGTCGCAGGTGTTCATCGCGCTGGATGCAGCGGCGGTCACGCCCGGCGATGCGAGCACGAGCGCCATGGACCGCATCGTCGATCGCATCATCGACCAGCTGCATGCTGGGGCACGCTCGGCTGGCGACTCGGTTCGCTATCCCGGTGAGCGCACGGTCGAGACGCGCCGCCGCAACCTTGCCGAGGGCGTGCCCGTGGACGTCATGGTATGGGAGGCGGTGCAGGCGCTGTAGAGTCTTGTCGTATTACGGCGCGACGTCCGCATCCACCCAGCCGAGCGTCTTCGTTACCGCCTTCTTCCAGTTGCGATAGAGCCGCTCGCGTTCACCCGCGGCCATGTTCGGCGTCCAGCGCTTGCCTTCCTGCCAGTTGGCGCGCAGGTCATCGAGGTTGGCCCAGTAGCCCACCGCCAGGCCGGCTGCGTACGCAGCGCCAAGCGCGGTCGTCTCCGCCACCACGGGTCGTACGACTGGCACGTCGAGAATGTCTGCCTGGAACTGCAGCAGCAGGCTGTTGGCTGTCGCGCCGCCATCCACCTTGAGTTCCGTGAGGGGCACTCTCGAGTCCGCATTCACCGCGTCGAGCACTTCGCGCGTCTGGAAGGCGATGGCCTCGAGCGCCGCGCGCGCGATGTGACCCTTGTTGACGTAGCCCGTGAGTCCCACCAGGGCACCGCGTGCATCGGACCGCCAGTGCGGCGCAAACAACCCGGAGAATGCGGGCACGAAGTACGCGCCGCCGTTGTCCGTCACCGTAGCTGCCAGCGCCTCGATCTCGGTGGCCGAGGTGATGATGCCGAGGTTGTCGCGCAACCACTGGACGAGCGCGCCGGTGACGGCGATGGAACCCTCGAGCGCATAATGCGTGGGTCCGCTGCCGAGCTTGTAGGCCACCGTCGTGAGGAGTCCGTTGTCGCTCTTCACGATGTGCGTGCCGGTATTGAAGATCAGGAAGTTGCCGGTGCCGTACGTGTTCTTGGCCTCGCCCGCGTGGAACGCGGCCTGCCCGAACGTTGCGGCCTGCTGGTCGCCCAGTATCCCGGCGACAGGCACCTCGCGCAGGAGGCTCGATGATTCGGCGACGCCATAGACTTCCGAGCTGGAACGGACCTGCGGTAGCATGGACCTCGGCACGCCGAACGCGGCCAGGATGTCGTCTCGCCATTCGAGTGTTGCGAGGTCCAGGAACATAGTGCGGCTCGCGTTGGTGACGTCGGTGGCGTGCACGCCGCCGTTCGCGCCGCCGGTGAGGTTCCAGAGCACCCATGTGTCGATCGTACCGAACAACAGGTCGCCCGCCTCGGCCCGTGCGCGCGCGCCATCGACGTTTTCGAGGATCCAGACGATCTTCGTCCCGGCGAAGTACGTGCTGAGTGGCAGCCCCACCACTGACTTGAAGCGGTCGACGCCCCCGTCCGCGGCGAGGCGATCGACAATGGCCTGCGTGCGGGTGTCCTGCCACACGATGGCATTGTAGACGGGCTCGCCTGTCCGGCGGTCCCACACCACTGTCGTCTCGCGCTGGTTGGTGATGCCCACGGCGGCGATGTCGTGACGGGTGACGTTCGCCTTGGCGAGGGCCTGAGCCACGACCTCCCGCACGTTGGTCCAGATCTCTCGCGGGTCGTGCTCCACCCAGCCAGCCTTGGGGAAGATCTGCTCGTGCTCCTTCTGGCCCACGCTGACGATGCCACCTTCATGGTTGAAGATGATGGCACGTGTGCTCGTGGTACCCTGGTCGATGGCAAGAACGTAACGTGCGCTCATGCTGGAACTCCTGGATGATGGTGCCGAAGTCGCGAGTCGCGTCCCTACCGCAGGACAGGCAATAATGTGCTGGACAGAAGCCCGGCCAGCACGCCGCCGATGATGGGCCCTACCACGGGTACCCAGCTGTACGACCAGTCGCTCCCGCCCTTGCCCTTGATGGGTAGCAGGAAGTGCGCGATCCGGGGTCCGAGATCACGCGCGGGGTTGATGGCGTACCCGGTTGGCCCGCCGAGCGACGCGCCAATACTGGTGACGAGCAGGCACACCGGCAGCGCGCCGAGCGCAGCGAGTCCGCCACCGGCCGGATGTCGCCCAAACCCGATGACGACGAACACGAGGACGAAGGTCGCAATGGCCTCCGTCACGACGTTCGCGCCGTAACTCCGGATGGCGGGACCGGTCGCGAACACGCCGAGCTTCGTGGCCGGATCGGGCTCGGCGTCGAAGTGGTTGCGGTAGGCAAGCCACGCGAGCACGGCGCCGATGAAGCAGCCAACGAGTTGTGCCAGCAGGTACGCCAGCGTGGACACGAGCGTCACGGGAACGCCGGCGCCGAACGACGTGGCGCCGCTGGCCACGAGACCCAGGGTGACGGCGGGGTTGAGGTGCGCGCCCGAGTTGTACGACACGATCACGCCCGCGTACACGGCCAGGCCCCACCCGATGTTGACGAGGATGAACCCGCTGCCGAGTCCCTTCGATTTCGTCAACGCGATATTGGCCACCACGCCGCAGCCGAGCAGGATGAGCGTTGCGGAGCCGACGAGTTCGGCCAGGATGTCTATTCCGAGATTCTGCACGGTTCCTCGAGTGATGTGGGGCCCTACTTCGTGATCCGCCAGCGCACAACACCCGCGAGCGGATCCTTCACCAGGCGACCGCCCTGCACCGCCAGCGCGTGCACCTTGCCGTCGGGCAACGCGATCGTGCCCTGGGATGCGCTGTCATCGGTGCTGAACACACGGAGCTGCACATCGTGCCAGTCGATGGCAGCCGTGTTCTGGGCAACCGCAACGTGTGGCAACACGGAATGGTTCTTCACGAGCAGCACGATGGGTATGGCACCCGCGGTGATGTCGTGCCAGCGGCCACCTTCGTACGACCTCCCTGTCTGGTAGTCGATCCATGTGCCAGGGGGCACGTACACCGGGCGTGTGGTGGCTGCGTCGAAGAGCGGTGCGACAAGCAGCCGCGAGCCGAACATGTACTCGTCCTCCACGAGCCACGAGGTGCGATCCTCCGGGTACTCGAAGAACAGTGTTCGCAGCATGGGCCAGCCGTGCGCGGACGACGTCTGCGCCTCGGCGAAGATGTAGGGCATGAGCTGGTACTTGAGCTCCACCGCGCGCCGGAAATCCGTCACGAGCGAATCATCGTATTCCCACGGCTCGCGGGGCGGCGCTCCATGGGTGCGGGTATGCGACGTCAGCACGCCGAACGCCAGCCACCGCCGATAGAGGTCTCGCGGGGCGCGATTCACGAAGCCGCCGGCGTCGTGGCTCCAGTAGGTAAAGCCGCTCATGCCGAACGACAGTCCTGCGCGCAGCTCTGCCGCCATGGACGAGTTGGTGTTCTCGGCGTCGCCGCCCCAGTGCAGGGGATAGCGCTGGCTTCCCGCCCACGCGCTGCGCGCCCAGATGATGCCTTCGCCCGTGACCTCCTTCGTAAGGTCGAAGACCGCCGCGTTGTACCGCAGTGGATAGAGGTTGTGCTCGTACCATCCCGTGCGACCGGAGTGGTACACGCCATCCACCGGCGCGCCTTCACCGAAGTCCGCCTTGATGGCGCCTACGCCCATGGCAAGCAGTGGCGCAAGCTTGGCGCGATACCATGCGACAGCGGCCGGATTGCTGAAATCCACCACGGCGTCATCCGGCGTGGGACGACCCCCTGCATCGCGCACGGTGAGGCCCTGCTCCACCAGCTCGCGGGACAGCACGTTCTTCGGCGTGAAGTACGTGTACTGCCACAGGCTGACGTGAAATCCATCCTTCTTCAGGTCGCGAATCATCCCGGCGGGATCAGTGAAGCGCGACCTGGCAAACTGGTAGTCGCTCCGCCAGTCGGTCTCGAACCATCCGGTATCGAGGTGCAACACGTCGGCGGGAATGCGATACTGTCGCAGCTTTGCCGCCACGTCCCGCACCTCCGCCTCGGCCTTGTAGGTGATGCGGCTCATCCACAAGCCGAACGACCATAGCGGCGGCACCGGGCTGCGTCCGGTGATGGCCGTGTACTCCGACAGCACGTCCTTTGGATCGCCGAGGAAGACGAAGAGGTCCAGCAGCTCGTCGCCGGAGTAGATGGTGTGGTGCGCGTCGAACTCGGCGCCCACGTCGAAGGTCACGGGGGCACTCGTGTGCACGAACATCCCGTAGCCGCGACTGCTCAGGAAGAATGGAATGGCCTTGTACTGCAGCGGACTCTGCGCGCCCATGGCGTCGCGGATGAAGGCGACCACACGCTGCCCGCGCTTGTTGAGCCGCGTGAACGACTCGCCGAATCCGTAGATCCGTTCGTCCTGCGCAAGCTCGAACGTGGCGGCAGTGCTGCGTCCCGCGTCGCGCGCGCGGCGGACGAACGAGAATGGCACGTATGGCGTGTACGAGTTGGGCTGGCCGAGTCGCTGCGTCTGCGTGAGGAGCGTGCCGTGGGCGTCGCGCAGCTCGATGCTCCACGGGTTGCGCCGGATGCGCACCTGGCCGTACGCGCTCGTGTAGGTCACCACGCTGTCGCCCGACTGCGCGCGCCACGACGTATCGCGAGGCACCGGACCGGCCAGCATCAATGACTGCTCGCCTTGCATCACAGCCGCGGGCAGGTCGCGGGTGCTGAAGCGCAACCGCACCGTGCGCGGGCTCACGAACGAGATGTCGAACGGCAGCGCGGGATCGCGGTCGTATTCGGTGCCGGGAAATTCCGTGGCACCCGCGCGGGCATACCCGAGGTCGATCTTGTTGAAGTTCAGCGACGGCTGCACGGCGTAGCGATCCCACTGGAGTGAGCCGCGTCCCGTCCGCGCGTCGAAGGCCGTGAGTCGGCTTGCTGCGAACAGGAGCCGGTTGGGTGTCCTGAAGTCGAGACCAGCGTCCACCACGTCGCCAAGCGTCTGCGCGCGCGCAGATGCGGACAGTGCAATGAGGAGCAGGGCAGGCAACGACCGCATCACCCGGCGACGCAATGTGGCCGAATTGGCAAGCAGCATGGAACCGTGGAAAACGAGGTACGGGCAGGACACTCACGGCCTTCGCCGCGCCGGCGTACAATATCCCGGCGTCGCTACTGACAGAAGACCTCGACTCACCATCCCATGCCAATGCCTTCCCCTCGCTCCACTGCCCCGTGCTGGATTCCCTGCTGCGCGATGCTGCTGGTCGCCCTGCTCGCACGACCAGACGCGGTCGCGCAGGCGTTCCACGTGGAAGGCCTTCGAACGGAGTACTCTGCCAATCCCATTGGCATCGATGAGCCGGCCCCTCGCCTCAGCTGGATGCTGCACGCCCAGCGGCGCGGGACCATGCAGCGCGCCTACGAGATTCGCGTCGCAACGTCAGCGGCCGGCCTCAACAAGGCGCCTGTCTGGAGCTCGGGACGAGTGCAATCGGAGGAGTCCGTGAATCGCGTGTATGGCGGACCCGCGCTCCAGCCGGGCCAGCGATACCACTGGCAGGTGCGCGCGTGGGACGACAACGGACAATCGAGCGAGTGGAGCACGCCAGCCTTCTGGGAGACGGGCATGATGGGCGCAAGCCACTGGCGCGCACAGTGGATTTCTCCGGACGTGATCGAGGATTCCACCAGGTCGAATCCGAGCCCCCTGCTCCGCACCGACTTCGCGCTCGATGGCACGGTGGCGTCGGCGCGCGCATACGTGACGGCGCTGGGCCTGTACGAAATGCAGATCAACGGCCGGCGCGTGGGCGACCAGGTGCTGTCGCCCGGCTGGACGAGCTACGACACGCGGCTCCAGTACCAGAGCTACGACGTCACGGACCTCGTGCGTCGCGGACCCAATGCAGTGGGCGTCACCCTCGGCGACGGCTGGTATCGCGGCCGCCTGGCCTGGGAGAAGCGCCGGAACACCTACGGCAAGCAGGTCGCACTCCTGGCGCAGATCGTCGTGCGCTACACGGACGGGCGCGAGCAGGTCATTTCCACCGACGACCACTGGAAAGCATCCACCGGGCCCATTCTCGCATCGGACATCTACAACGGGGAGAGCTACGACGCGCGCCTCGAGCATGCCGGATGGGCCGAGGCAGCGTTCAATGCGGCCGGGTGGAGGGCTGTGCGCGTTACCGACCATGGGAAGGACATGCTCGTGGCGCCCGCAGGCCCGCCCATCCGCCGCATCGAGGAAATTACTCCCATCAAGATTCTGCGCACGCCGGCCGGCGAAACGGTGGTGGACATGGGGCAGAACATGGTGGGGTGGGTTCGCCTGCGGGCATCGGGTGCGTCCGGCACCACGGTGACGCTCGAGCATGCGGAGGTGCTGGACAGCAAGGGCAACTTCTACACAGCCAACCTGCGCACGGCACAGCAACGCGAGAGCTACACCCTCAGGGGCGGAGCAGAGGAAACGTTCGAGCCGCATTTCACCTTTCACGGGTTTCGCTACGTGCGCGTGACTGACTTTCCAGGCACGCTCACGCTGCGGGCGATCACTGGCATCGTAGTCCACTCGGACATGCCGCGCACCGGAAAGTTCGAGACCTCCGACGCGATGCTCAACCAGCTCTACCACAACATCGTGTGGGGCCAGAAGGGCAACTTCGTCGGCGTGCCCACCGATTGCCCGCAACGCGACGAACGGCTCGGCTGGACGGGCGACGCGCAGGTGTTCTCACGTACTGCGGCGTTCAACTACGACGTCGCAGGCTTCTTCACGAGCTGGCTTGGTGATGCCATCGCGGACCAGCGGGCCATCGGGTCATTTCCGGACGTCATCCCCGATGTGCTGTCGCGCGGCCAGCCCAATGCCACGAGCTCCGCGGGGTGGGGCGACGCAGGCGTCATCATCCCGTGGACGATGTACCTGGCTTATGGGGACACCAGGCTCCTTGCGAGACAATATCCGAGCATGCGCCGGTATGTCGAATACCAGCACAAGGTGGCCGGCGACGCGCTGCTCTGGAACAGCGGCTGGCACTACGGCGACTGGCTCGCCTTCTCGACGGTGCGCGCCGACTATCCTGGTGCGACGACGGACAAGGACCTCATCGCCACCGCGTTCTTCGCGCACTCCACCGACCTCCTCGCGCGGTCCGCACAGGTGCTCGGCCACACGGACGATGCGCGCGCCTACCGTGACCTGTTCGAACGGATCAAGGCAGCATGGAATCGCGAATACGTCACGTCCACGGGGCGGCTGAGCTCCAACACGCAGACGGCGTACGCACTCGCGCTCGAATTCCACCTGCTTCCGGACGCGCAGCGTGCAGCGGCGAGCGATCGCCTTGCCGCCAACGTTCGACAGTTCGGCCACCTCACCACAGG
>JAYVNZ010000197.1:0-1957 GCA_043758185.1 Gemmatimonadaceae bacterium
AGGTAGATCGCCCCATGCGGGCCTGGAACCGTTGCGGTGCCCCCCCACGCCCCTGCCAGCAGGTTGACCACAACCAGCAGGGCCATCACCGACCAGACGCGCACCGGCAGCGTGCCCAGTACCGCGATGTCGTCCCGGGGCCACTGCCGCCAGCACGCGAACATCACGCCGAACACCGCGGCCGAGGCACCAACGAGCACGCCGGTCCGCACAAACAGCAGGTGGAACATGGCGCCGCCGAGGCCGCACCACAGGTAATAGAGCAGGAATGCGCGCGTACCCAGTGCGCGCTCGAGCCGTGGCCCGAAAAGCACCAGGCCATACATGGTCACCGCCAGGTGCAGCAGGCTGTAATGCACGAACATGTAGGTGCCCGCACTCCACAGCGTATGCTGCAGACTCGTATCCTGAAAGCCCAGGAGCGCGAACACGTCTGCGTCGCTCACAACTGTCCACTGCAGGAACAGGATCGCGACATTGACCGCAAGCAGGGCGCGCACGCCTCGTGTCAGGCGGGGAGCATCATGGTCGGTGGAGTGCGTTGAGGTATCCATCAAAACGGTGCTGCGCTGCAGCTGCTGAACGAGGGTGAGCCCGCGCGGGCGGACGTGTGGAGGATCAATGTGACCAATCGAACCAGACAGTGCAGGTTCCCTCAGGAACTCTGGGCGCGCAGCAATGCCGGCGGGCGGGGCAGCACCCGGATGTCGGCATGCACCGCCATGGCCTGCTCCAGCCAGTGCCCCCACCGACGATCCTGCGCGAGCGTCCGCTCATGCACGGGGTGCACCACCACCTGCGCATCACCACTTGCTTCGTGTATCTGCTCGACGATCCGCAAAAGCGGACCGTCACTGACCATGTCCGTTGGCACGATCGCCACGGCGTGTGTCACTCGCTGCACCGCCGCCCGGCTCAGGGAGGCACACGCACGCTCCACTGCCGCCGGCCCCTCACTGCCTTCCATGGTGACCTGGAGCATCGCCAGGCTCGGAAGCAGCCCATCCAGCGCGTCCGGCCGCTGGCCGTCATGATCCAGCATCACCGGCAAGGTTCCGGGCTCGCTGAATGCCTCGAGCAGGAAATCGATCTCCGCCAGCGCGTCATTTCCGGTGATCGCCACCGAGTGATACCGCGACCGGGCCGCAAGCCTCGCAAGATCACTTCGGAGCCCCGCGGCGGTATAGATGGTCGCGGTTTCCGCTTCCACGGCAAACTTGACGAACAGTTGCCGGCGACCGCTCCACGGCCCAAGCAGCTGCACCCCTGCCGGGATGCCCGCCAGCGCCGCACTCGCGGTTGGAAGCCGACCACGCCCTGACATCATGCGGTTCCTGGCGCCTCCGCTGATGCTTCGGCTGCGAGCAGTGCAATGCGCTCGCACAGTTCCGGAAATGCGATCCCCGCCGCGGCCGCGGACTGCGGTACCAGGCTCGTTGCCGTCATGCCGGGCAATGTATTCGCTTCCAGGCAATAGAACTCGCCGCTCGACGTCAGGCGGAAGTCGATGCGGGCACAGCCGGACAGCTTCAGTGCCGCGAACGTCCGCCGAGCCTGCTCCTGGACCGCCGCAACCTCTCCGGCGGAGAGGGCAGCGGGAAAGATCTCTTCCGCCATGCCCGGCGTGTACTTGCACTCGTAATCATAGATCTCCTTCTTCGCGATGATCTCGCCCACGGGCAGCGCATCACCACCAAGGATGCTCACCGTGAGTTCCCGCCCGGCGATGAATTGCTCCAGCATTACTTCGTCGTCGTGCTTGAATGCCTCGGTGATCGCGGCGCCCAGTTCCGCGGCTTCGCGCACGATGGACAGGCCCACGGTGGACCCCTGCTTGGACGGCTTCACGATCAGCGGCCACCCCAGCGTGCGCCCCACCACGTCCGCGTCGGGCAGGTGGGTTGGGTCCGTGGCCATCAGCCAGTCCGCCGTCTGCACGTCGTGCGCGCGCATGATG
>JAYVNZ010000198.1:0-9265 GCA_043758185.1 Gemmatimonadaceae bacterium
TGGGTGCGGGAGGGTCGCCGCGTACGCAAGGCGGATCGCGTGGCCGTCGGCGAGGCCGAGGACGGGCGCGAGGGGATTTACGTGGACGTCGCCGGGTTCCTTGGTGAGAGCGAGGATGGCGAGTTCAAGTTCATGGCGAGCGAGGTCTCGCGCGAGAAGCCCATCGACTACTCGCTCATGGCGCGCCTGCTCATCGAGGAGCGCGACCGCGGTGGTTATCCCGTGTGGGTCACCGGGCCTGCGCTCGTGCACTCGCGCGCGCGCAGCGACATGGTGTGGTTCATCCAGAACGGGTTCGTTGGCGCACTGCTGGCCGGCAACGCCGTTGCGGTGCACGACATCGAGGCGGCCATCTTCGGCACCACGCTCGGCATGACGGGGCAGGGAGAAAGCACCACCGGCGGGCATGGACTGCACATGCGCGCCATCAACAAGGTGCGCGCGGCGGGCTCCATCAAGGCGGCAGTCGAGAACGGAACGGTCACCAGCGGCATCATGCACGCCTGCGTCACGAAGCAGGTGCCGTTCGTGCTCACCGGTTCCATCCGCGATGATGGCCCGCTGCCCGACGTCATCACCGACGCGCTCGCCGCGCAGGATGCCATGCGCGCGCATGCCATCAAGGCGACGATGGCCATCCTGATCGCGACGGCGTTGCACGCCATTGCCACAGGCAACATGCTCCCCGCGTTCGTGACGGAGGCGGATGGATCGCTGCGCGAACTCTCCACCATCTGCGTCGATTCCCTGGAGTTCGTGGTGAGCAAGCTGAAGGATCGCGGTACGCACCAGGCGTTCGGCGTGGTGACCAACGCGCAGGACTTCATGCACATCCTGCGGCTGTACGTCGAGCGCGAACTCGACCAGCGCGGCTCGCCGGCACCCGCATGAGTGACGAGACACGCACGCGCTTTCTCGCGGCCATCGCCAAGCACATTCCGTCCGATCGCGTGATCGAGGTACACTTGTTTGCCGCCATGCGGCAGGGGGGCATGGAGAGTGGCATCGCGGTGGTCGCGGTGGAGCGCGAGCCGGAGCCCAGCACGTCGCTCGACGTGGATGGCGGCTACGTGCCGCCGCCCGCAGTGGCGGAAGCCGCGCTGGTGGAATCCGATGCAGCGATCGCGGTGCATGACCAGCTGACCGACGAGGCGGCATTCGCGGCAGACGAGTTGAGTGGTGAGCCCTCGCCCTACGCGGACGAACCAGCGGCTGCCGAGCCCACCAGTGAGTTGGAGGACGACGTAGCTGCCGTGATACAACCGCCGGCCTCGCGCTACACCATCTACAGCGCGCGCTACCGCTACACGCTCAAGGGCCTCGATCGCGGAAAGTGGGAGGTGTCGGTCACGGAGGAGGCTGACGCACCGCTGCTCACCGTGGATGCCGTGGTGCGAGGTGTCCAGCGTCGATCGGGCGACGAGGACGAGGTGCTGCGCCTGTCCGGCGACGAGTTCCGCGCCGCACTGCCTACGGCATTGCCCGTCGCCTGAACACCACTGGTCCCGTCACGGCGGCGTTCACGTAGGCCCCTACCAGCGAGTCGGCCACCTGGGTGCCGACGAATGTCACCAGGCGTTGCCGCGCATCCTGGTTGACGAGAAACGTGAGCTCGATGCGCGCCCCATCGCGCGTCCCCGCGATCCCATCGCGCGCCGGGAGCGTGCGGTCACGGGAATACCATCCGCTCAGGGATGCGAACGCCGCACCGGGAGTTTCCACGTACAGGCGCAGCACGTCGACGTAGGGCTTCGTCATCGCCGGCCCTCGCGCCACCTCGTAGTCTCCCTCGATGGTGGGGTCCACCGTCCGCTGGGTGACGTCGAGCGTGCGCGCACCAATCACCACGCTTGCGCCGAACAGACCGATGCCGCCCTGCAAGCGGTTGATGATTCCCGACCCCGTGAACGGATCATTGCGCGAGCGATAGTAATCGAAATAATTGGTGTCGATCGCAAACACGGTATACGTCTGCTGAAAGCCCGGAATGAACAGGCGCTGGAGATCGGAGGCGAAAACGTTCCTCATGTCGCCGGCGAAGCGGACCGCCGTCTCATTCGTGTAGAAGAAGTTCGGGCCGAAGGGCGACTCCGTGCGCACCCCGTACGATCGGGCGAGTGGAACGGGACTCCAGGACAGCGCGAGGGTATCGCGATCCCGGGTGAACGGCAGGGGCGGCGCACCCACTGCGAGCGAGAAGGGACTGGCATTGGGTACCACGGTGATGCCGCTCACCACGACTCCATCCGGCGTGCGGACAGAGAGCGTATACCGCGCTCCGGGGCGGATACGGGTGCCGAGTGTGGTGGTGACGAGGTACCGACCCGCCCCGTAGGTGAGTGCTCGACCCGCGTAAGCAACCTCTTCGCCGCTCAACACTCCATCCGGCCCGGTAATCCGAACCTGTGCCTTCGCGATGGGCACGCCTCCCCCCGTATTGATGGGGTCGAGCGCATCGAAGCGCACGTTGTCAGACACTCGCACCGCACCCGTTAGCGTCCGCTCGACGAGCACCTCCTGCTGCGACGCACCGGGATCGAGCACCGCATGCACCACCACCTGTGTGGGCGCCACGGCTATCGACTGCTGGTCGAACGTGCACGCGGCGGCGCCGCACAGCACACACATGCCAAGCGCCAGGGTGCGACGCATCAGAACGTCACCGTGAGCCCGATGCTGGGCAGGAAGGGAAACTGCGACGCTGCCTGGCGGGTGGGCGGATTGCTGGTGTAGTCGAACGTGTAGATGAACACATTGTGCGCATTGTACGCATTCACGATGCTCATGTACGGCATGAGCTGCAGGCCGCGCCACTCCCCACTGCGCGAGACGCCGAGATCGAGACGCTGGAACAGGGGGTAGCGTTGTCCATTGCGCAGGCCGCCCACCGGCTCCAGTTCGCCGCGGTCCTTGTCATCGAAAGCATGGGTGCGCGGATTGTACGTGCGCCGCACCAGCTGGCCCACGATGTCCGTATAGGGCGTGCCGCTCGCAACGCCGAGGCGCGCTGAGAAGGTGTAGTGCGCGCCTGGCTTCCAGGTGCCGACAAGGTTCAGGTTGTGCCGGCGGTCGTGGCCCGGCCAGTACGACACCCGGTCCCTGGTTCGCGAACTGACGCCGTAGGTGTACGCGAGCCAGCCGCCAAAGGCACCGATGTCGAGTTGGCGGAGCAGCACATCGAAGCCATGCGACGTCCCGCGCGACTCGAGGAATTCGTCGCCGCGCACGGCGGGATCGTCGGCCGTATTCTGCTCGAGCAGGTGATCGTACTGCTTCACCCATCCCTCCACGCGCGCAAAGCGCAGTGGGCCCAGCCACTGCTCCATGCCCAGTACATAGTGACGCGCGGTGGATACGGGAATGTACGGGTCGCTCACGATCCAGAAGTCGAAGATGCGCACCGGAATATCCTCGCGATTCAGCGAGTGCAGCCACTGCGCGTACTGCCCCGCGGCGGCCGTGAGTGCAAGGTCAGGCGTGACGAAGTACTTCGCCGACACGCGCGGTTCGAGCCCGCTCCACGGTCGTCCTGTGAGGTGTTCGGCACGCAACCCCGCCTGGGCAATCAGCTTCGTGGTGGGCTTCCACTGTTCCTGGTAGTACAGCGCACTGGCGGTGGGATGCTGCGCCAGCGAGAACAGGCTCGCTGACGCGGCCGTGGACGCGACGTCGTAGCGGATACCGTACCCCGACATCTCGTACCCCAGGCGGCGTTCGTGCGCACCGCGGTGCCAGTGCACGTCGCCAGCGGCACGCAGCTCGTGCACACTGTTGGAGAGCGTGAAGGCGCCCTGGCCCAGGTTCAGGCCTGTCGCAAAGCGCGTGAACGACACGTGCT
Organism: Gemmatimonadaceae bacterium; assembly: GCA_043758185.1. Taxonomy (GTDB): domain Bacteria; phylum Gemmatimonadota; class Gemmatimonadetes; order Gemmatimonadales; family Gemmatimonadaceae; genus AG11. The sequence continues at coordinate 3,839 of JAYVNZ010000198.1, forward strand.
GCTCGGCACCGACGCTGTCCGCACTGCCAAGAAGGGGAACCCGCACACTGTCACGCCATGTGTTGCGCAGCGTGGTGCCCAGCACGTCGTTCTTCCAGTCGAATACGAACGTGCCGCCGCCACCGCCTGCGGTTGCAGAATCACCGAAGGTGGCGAAGTCGCCGTTCAACACGTCTGCGCCGGAGTACGCCGTGACGTCCAGGCGCAGGTTGCCCCGTCCGATCGCGCGCACGCCATGAAACTGTGCGTCGGAGAAGTGATAGGGAAAGCTGCGGTCGCTCAGCGCGGAAACGAGCTTGTCGGCATAGGTGCGCCGGCCAGACAGCGTCCAGCCCGACCGGCCGTCCACGCTCGCGCTGCGCAGGGTGAGGCTCGATGAGATCACGGACACGGTGGCGACGCCGTGAATGCCGCTGCGCTGCGGCTCTGCCGACGTGACGTCCAGCACGCTCGAAAGCCGCCCGCCATGCGATGCTCCAAATCCGCCAGTCAGCAGGTCGATGGAGCCCACGGTTTCGTCCAGGAAGGTGCTGAACAATCCGCCAAGGTGAAACGGATTGTAGATGGGATAGCCATTCAGCAGAATGAGGTTCTGGTCCGATTCGCCTCCGCGCACGTTGAATCCCGACGAGAAATCATTCCGCGCGTTCACGCCCGGCAACAGTTGCACGGCGCGGAGCACGTCCGGCTCACCAAAGGAGGGAACGTTCTTCGCGTTGTTCGCCGTGAGCGAAATGGCACCGATGCTCGGGCTCAACTCGAACCGGTCACGCTCGGGAGAGGTGGCGCGCGCGCGCACGGCCGACAGCGTCACGGGCGCGTCCGACACGATGAGCAACACTGTCGTCACCGCGCCGAGGCGCACCGCCACCACACGCTCGGCCGATCGCGTTCCGATCTGCCGAGTGCGGATGGTGTACGTGCCCACGGGCACGTCGGTCAGTGAAAAGCGACCGGCATTGTCCGTCACCACACCGCGGCTGGTCCCCACCAGCGTCACCGCCACACCCGACCTGGGAGCACGGGCTGAGCTGTCCATGACCGATCCCTCGATGCTGCCCACTGCTGCCGACGCCTGCGCACGTGCAGGCGCGGCGTTACCGATCGACTCCAGCATGAGCAGGGCACACGTGCGGGCAACAAGCAGGGCGCTGCGATACATTTCGCAATGGCGGAGGGGAAGCGGCCAGCACCGCGCCCATCAAGGTACCAATCGGACCGGTCCCTGTTCCACGCGCCTCACGCACGCAGGCCCACCTACCCTCACGAGCACCGTGGCCGACCCCGCGTCACTCGGTCTTGCACTCGCCTTCAGCGCCGGCCTGCTGAGCTTTCTCTCGCCGTGCGTCCTGCCGCTCATTCCCAGCTACCTCACCTTCGTGACCGGCGTGGGCTTCGACGACCTCACGCGCGCGCGCCGTGCCGCATTCGTGCATGCGCTGCTCTTCACGTGCGGATTCACCCTCATCTTCGTCGCGCTCGGCGCCTCGGCGACCGTGCTCGGGCGCGTGCTGCTGCACTACCGCGTGTGGATCACCCGGTTCGGCGGTGCGCTCGTACTCCTGTTCGGGCTGTACCTGCTCGGCGTCGTCCGCGTTGCGGCCTTCGACCGGGAGCGGCGCGTGCACCTGGCCAGCAAGCCGGTTGGGTATCTCGGCAGCATGCTCGTGGGGGTCGCGTTCGGCGCCGGCTGGACGCCGTGCCTCGGTCCCATCCTGGGCGCGATTCTCACGTACACGGCGGCGACAGCGGACCTGTCACGCGGGCTGCCGTTGCTGCTCGCGTATTCATTCGGATTGGCCCTGCCATTCCTTCTCGCGGCGGTGGCCGTGGAGCGCTTCCTGGAAACCGTCACCCGGTTGCGGCCCTACCTTGCCCGCGTGTCGCAGGTGAGCGGTGCGCTGCTCATCCTGGTTGGCGTGCTCATGATGTTCGACTACTTCACGGTAATGGCGGCGTACATGCAGACCATCACGCCGGACTTCCTGCGAAACCGCCTGTGATGAATACACGGCACGCGAAGGATGATCAGGATGGCGTCTGCAACCATTCGCTCGCCTGACGCAGCAGCTCCCGCGCCGGAACAGGCTTCAGCAGCACCGCCGCACACCCTTCGTCCTTGCATCGCGCGACCACCTCTGGCTCGTCGCGACCAGTGAGCGCAACCGTGATCCGGGCCCGCACGCCGCGCTCGCGCATCTGCGCCAGTACGTCGAACCCGTCGCCGTCTGCGAGACCGAGGTCGAGCAGCAGCAGGTCAACCGGATCGGATTCCATGATGTCCATGATCTCGGCCACGTGTCCGGCAGTGCTCACGCGATGTCCGGTTTCGCCGAACAGCACGCGCATCGCTTCGCACACCAGCTCGTTGTCCTCCGCCACCAGCACGTGTGGGAGCTCGGCCATGCGACGTCAGTCCGCAGGATAGGGAATGGTGAAGAAGAAGCGCGAACCCGCACCCAGTTCGCTCTCAACCCAGATCCGTCCGCCGTGCAGTTCCACCAGCTGCCGGACGATCGTCAGTCCCAGCCCGGTACCGTGATGCTGGCGGGAGGCGGTCGAGTCCACCTGCGCGAACTCGCGAAACACCAGGTCGTGATGCTCGGGGTCGATGCCGATGCCCGTGTCGCCCACTTCCACCACGCACTCCGCGCCGTTCGGACCCTCGGCACGAATGGCGTGCACCCACACGTGACCGCCGCGCGACGTGAAGTCGATGGCGTTGCCAAGCAGGTTGCCCACGATGTGCGCGACCTTCTCGCGGTCTGCCGTGACCGGCGCGAGATCCGGCGGCACCACCGTCACCAGGTCGAGCCCCTTCTTGCTGGCCAGCGACTCGTTCAGGGCGTTCAGCTGCGACACCACGTCGCCGATGTGAAAGCGCGTTGGCGTGAGCGTGAGTTGGTTGGCGGCTCCCCGCGCATAGGTAAGGATCTCGCCCACCTGGTCCAGCAGTTGCCGCCCGCCATTGATGATGCCACCAATGCTTTCGAGCTGCCGCGGCGACAGGGGACCGAGAATGCCGTCGCGCAGGATCTCCGCGTGGGTAATGACCGCGGTGAGCGGCGTCCGGAGGTCGTGTGAAATGTTGGCGAGGAACTGCGTCTTCGCGGACCCCAGTGCCTCGAGTTCGGCAATGCGCTCGCGCGCCTGCTCGAGTTGCGCGGCGAGCGAGCCCGCCACCCCATCGGCGGCTGTAGGCGAAAGAGACGCAATTGGCGGAAAATCAGCGCGGTGCATGCCCACAAGTTTACCCGGTTCTGACGAGGTCGCCAGTGCCTTCGGCCTCATCGAGCGACTCCTCGATGGACTCCTCCAGCTGCTGGCGGCTCAGCAGCGCGGCGTACCGTCCGCCAGCCGAGATGAGCACGTCGTGCGTGCCTTCTTCCACCACGCGGCCGCCGTCCAGCACAATGATCCAGCTGGCATCGCGCACCGCACTCACCCGGTGGGACGCGATGACGGCCGTGCGGCCGACCACCGCGCCGCGGAGCCCGCGCAGGATCTCCGCCTCCGTGTGGGTATCCACGGCCGAGAGCGCGTCGTCCAGCAGCACCACGCTCGGTCGCCTCGCCAGCGCGCGTGCAAGGGCAAGCCGCTGCCGCTGCCCTCCGCTCAGGTTGATGCCGCGTTCGCCGAGCATGGTGCCGAATCCGTGCGGAAACTCGAGCACCGCCTGGTCCAGTTGCGCCACCTCGGCTGCCCAGACGTGCGGACCCGCCTCAGCAGCGCCGGCTACACGCGACTGGAGTGCATCGGACTCATCATCGGTGGCGTGGTCCACGAACGCGTGCGACGCGTCGCCATAGGCAAGGTTCGATGCGATGGTGTCGCTGAACAGGAAGCTTTCCTGTGTGACGTATCCGATCTCCGCGCGCAGCGCGCTGAGCGACAACTCACGCAGGGGGACGCCGTCGAACAGGATGTCGCCCTCCTGCGGATCGCTGAGGCGCGGAATGAGGTCGATGAGCGCACTCTTGCCGCTACCGGTGGCGCCTACCACCGCGAGCGTTCCGCCAGCGGGAATTGTGAACGACAGGTTCCGAAGCACCCACCTGGGTTCCGCGCCCTCTGGCGATGGAAAGTGAAAGCCCACGTCGCGAAATGTGATCGACCGGCCGCCATGCGCCGCCGGCATCGCGCGCGGCCGTTCGGGCGACGCGATTGCGGGTGTGGCATCCAGGATATCCAGCAGCCGGGACATCGACGCAGCACCGCGCTGGAACAGGTTGATCACCCAGCCGAGCGCGATCATGGGCCAGGTGAGGCTGGTGAGGTAGAAGCCGAACGCCACGAAGGCGCCCACGGTGATCGCGCCGCGCACCACGAGCGCGCCGCCCACGCCAAGCACGATGGCGACGCTGAGTCCCGCGAGCAGCCCGAACATCGGACTCATCGCGCCATACAGGCGGGCGAGCGCCATGTTCCGCTCGACGTAGGTGTCGTTCAGCGCCGCGAACCGCGCCACCTCCGCCTGCTCCTGGCGGTATGCGCGGACGACCCGGACTCCGGCGAAGTTTTCCTGGGCATGTGTAGTGAGCGTGCTGAAGTGCTCCTGCACTGCCTCGAAACGGCGGTGGATTGCCCCGCCAATGCGGATCGTGATCACGGGCAACAGCACCATCGGGATCAGCGACAGCCCGGTGAGGCGCGCGTCGATGCGGAGCATGAACACGAGCGCGAATGCGGCGCCGAAGATCGTGTTCGTGAGGTACATGATGGCGGGGCCTGCTGCCATCCGTACAGCGCTCAGGTCGTTGGTGAGCCGGGCCATGATGTCGCCCGTTCGTGTCCGGGAGAAATAACCGGGATCAAGCGTGGCGAGATGCGCGAACAGTGTCTGGCGCAGGTCGTACTCGATGTGCCGGCTCAGGCCGTTGAGCACCTCACGCATCCAGTAGCGCAGTGCCCCGCCCACCAGGGCCACCGCAACGATTCCGGCAGACAGCAGCCCGATGCGACCCAGGGGAGCAGCCGCGTGCAGGGAGTCAATACCACTTCGCAACAACCAGGGCACTACGGCGGCGATTGCCGACGAAATCACCACCAGTACGAGGCCAGTGGCAAGCATGCGACGGTACGGCCGAAAATAGGGCACGAGGCGTCGCAAGGCAGGCATAGCTGGCAGGTTTCTTGCCACCATACGAAAACTCTGCGATTAGGTCAAGTTGTTGCAGCACAGCGATTTCGCACATCAGACCTGAAAAGTTCGCACCACATATCTGGAGGCACGTTCATGAGCAATTATATCCGCAGGTTCAGCGCTCCGCTGGTACTGGGCACCGTCCTGGCGCTCTCGGCCTGCACAGTTTCCGAGAAGAAGGCTGACACCACGCTGGCTACGGACACGGCGCTGAAGAAGGATCTTGCGCTGGCCAATCGCGACACGGCGGCGCAGCCCGCACTGAAGGACGTGCCCGTTGCGCC
>JAYVNZ010000199.1:0-4771 GCA_043758185.1 Gemmatimonadaceae bacterium
AACAGGCCGTCGTCCGCCATTGCATAGAACACGCGGGGCGACGTGAGCAGCGTGCCGTTCAGCGTACCGAACGTGGACAGCATCACCGTGCAGGCCACGAGAATCACGCCCGGCGCGCCGATCAGGCGCTGTGCAACATCCGCGGCCACGAGCTTCGAGTGGCGGATCTCTTCCACCGGCATCACGGCCAGATACGCCAGGTTCGCCAGCAGGTAGATCGCGATCACGGCAACCGTGCCGATGATGATGGCGCGAGGAAGCGTGCGTCGCGGGTCCTTCACCTCGCCAGACACGAAGCTGAGGTCGGCCCATCCGTCGAATGCCCAGAGCACCGACACCAGCGCCAGTCCGAACGCAGCGATGTGAAACGAGCCGGGGGGCACGGCCGGCGTATAGTGGCCCCCGGTTTTCGGCAGGCCGAGCGCAAACGCGCACAGAATGATGAACAGCAACCCGCCGTACTTGGCGAGCGTGGTGAGGTTCTGCACGAGCGAACCCCAGCGCAGGCCCACGTAGTTGAACGTCGCCGTGATTCCGATGGCCACCGCGGCCACGTAGTGCACGTAATCGGTGTACGGCGCGACAGACGGATCGTGGCCCAGCACCCGCAGCAGGTACTCGGCAAAGGTGGTGCTGATGGCGCCGAGGGACGCGGCACGGATGAGCACCAGTTCCGACCAGCCGAACAGGAATGCGGGCATACGGCCCCACCCCTCGCGGATGAAGACGTAGGCGCCTCCAGTCTCGGGAAACGCACCGGACAACTCCGCGAGCGTCAGGGCGCCGCACAGCGCGAACAACCCGCCGGCAACCCACACCGCCATGAGCGGCAAGGGACCCGGCAGCTTGTCCGTGACGCCGGCGGGAGAGCGGAAGATGCCCGAGCCGATGGTGGACCCGATGAGCACGGCCACCGCGCTCCACAGGCCGAGTTGTCGTTGGAGCCGGGGTGACTGCGGTGTGGAGGAGGTCGCCATGGGGGAATGGTACGAGATGGGGGTTGGGTGGGCAAACGGGGGACGGCTCGAACGCTTCGCTCGCTGGACGGGGGAGAGCAGTAAGGGTTTTGCTGGTTGACCCCCGCTCGGCGAACGGTGACCTTTCCACCTCCTTCAATAGCCACCGCTGTACATGCGCAACTCCTTCGCCGACGGACTGTTCTGGCTGTCCGTGGCGTGCTGTGCGATCGCCCAGTTCTTCATCATCCGCTCCGTGCGGGGCAACCGGCACGTACCCGATCCCAGCGCGAGCGCGCCGCACTCGGGACGCGCGATGGAGATCATGTGGGCGGTATTGCCCGCGATCGGGCTGGCGGTGCTGCTGGTGTTCACCTGGCGCGCAGTGCGCGCCGCCGCCGACGCTCCGCCGGCGCCCGTCCTCAGCGCATGGGTCACGCACTAGCATGCCCACACTTCGCCGCTTCTCCTACGTCGCCTTCGGCGTCGCCTGCACGCACCTGGTGTTCGGCGCCATCGTTCGCATTTCCGGCTCGGGCATGGGCTGTGGCGATCACTGGCCCCGCTGCTACGGCGCATTCTTTCCGCCATTGAACAGACCCGACCTCATCATCGAGGTGTCGCACCGGTACCTGGCGTCCATTCTCCTGCTCTCACTCATCGCGCTGCTCGCCGCGGCATGGCGTCGCCGTGCGGACGAGGGGGTGGGCGGGCCCGGCGGCGTACTCCGCAGTGCAGGACTCGCCGTTGCACTGGGGTTTTCCGCCGCGCTGCTCGGCGCCATGACCGTGAAGCTGGGCAACGCCCCGTTCGCGACGCTCGCGCACTGGACGGTGGCCATGAGCCTCGTGGCCACCGTCGTGGCCACCGTGATCCGCGCGGGAGGCCTCGGCGGTACCACCACACTGCGGCACGCCGTGTCCGGGAAGACGCGCAGGGCCACGATGGCCGGCGCGGCCATGGCGCTCGTTGCCGTCGTCATGGGTGGCCTCACCGCCAAGTATCCCGGCGCATCCGTGGCATGCCAGGCATTCCCGCTGTGCGGCGCCAATCCCGACGTGCAGCGCGCAGCTGTGCACATCCAGCTCACGCACAGGGTCATCGCGTTGCTGCTCGTGCTGCATCTCTTCGGGTTGCTCATGGCACAGCGCAAGCGCCGCGAGTCGCCGGTCATGCTCCGCGCTGTTGCGATCGCCTTTTCGCTGGGCGTGCTTCAACTGCTCGTCGCGGGCGCCATGATCGGCATGCACCTGCCGCCCGTGCTTCGGTCGCTGCACGAAGCCACCGGTGTGAGTATCTGGATCGCCACGTTCGCGCTGGCATATCTGGCGCGCCGGGCGAGCCCGGGGCACAGTGTTGCCGCACCGGCGGGCAGCGGCCCGGGCGACGAGGGCATCGTGCGCGCACCGGCGCAGGTGACGACATCGTTCGGGCGCGGAGTTGCCCCGCACCGTGCACTGCCTCACGACCAGCGCGCTGAGGGCGTACGCGTGGACGACGCAGCCGCACCCGTCGCAGTCGTCGCGCACCGTGTGGCTTTCGATGCACTGACGGCCGGCCACGAGGCAGAACTGGCGGACGTGCAGGCCACCATCGCGCTCGTCGTCGCGGCCGAGGGCGTCGCGGCGGGGCGCGCTGCGGCGACGTCGATTGCGGCGGAGATCGCGGCCGGCGAACTCGCCGATGTGCAAACGGTGCTCGCCGAGATCGCGAGTGCCGGGCGGGGAACCCAGCACGTTCCCGTTGTGCTGTCACCGCTCGCGCCCATTCTCGAGCACCGCTCGACCATGTCGCACAGCGTGGCGGTGATCGTGGCTCGGGGCGCCGACTCTTGAGCGACGTGGTGGCGCAGGCACCTGCGCCAACCAGCATGTGGCGCGATTTCGTGGCGCTCACAAAGCCGCGCATCATCTCGCTGCTGCTCGTCACCACCATCGCGCCCATGTACGTGGCCGGTTCGCCGGGCTGGAAGCTGGTGCTCGCCGTGTTCGTGGGCGGATACCTCATGGCCGGTGGCGCCAACGCGGTGAACATGTACATGGACCGCGACATCGACGACCGGATGGCGCGCACCCGGCTGCGTCCCATTCCCAGTGGGCGGATGCATGCGGAGGCCGTGCTCGCGTTCGGCATCCTGTGCGCCACAACGGGCACCTTCCTGCTGGCACACGTGGCCAACGTGCTCACCGCGGCGCTCGCGCTGGGCGGGTTCTACACGTACGTGTTCATCTATACGCGCTGGCTCAAGCGCAGTTCGCCGCAGAACATCGTCATCGGCGGCGCGGCCGGCGCGTTCCCGCCGCTCGTGGGATGGGCGGCGGTCACTGGCCGCATCGACCTGATGGCCGTGTACCTCTTCCTGATCATCTTCTACTGGACGCCGCCGCACTTCTGGGCGCTGGCGCTCAACAAGCAGCGCGACTACAACAGCGCCGGCGTTCCCATGGCTCCCCTGGTGTGGGGCGAGCGCGAGACCATGCGCAACATGCTCTGGTACACGCTCATCCTGCTGCCGCTCACGCTGCTGCCGGTGGCATTTGGCGCGCTGGGAGCGCCGTACTTCGTCATGGCGGCGGCACTTGGTGGCTGGTTGCTGCTCGGCGTGGTGCGCGTGATGCGCGCGGCGGATTTCGTGAAGCCGGCGTGGTCCGTGTACAAGTTCTCGCTGCTGTATCTCGCGCTCCTCTTCGCGGCGATGGTCGTGGACCGGGCGATGGCATGAGGAGCGTGCCATCGTGAGCGACAGCTCGACGGCGCGTGAGCTGCCCATCCTGATCGGCCGCAAGGGCGATGCAGCAGAGACGCTGCTGCTCATCGGCGTGCCGGACGACGCGGGCATCGTGCACGTCCGCGGATGGTCTGCAGACGATTGGAGTGCGCCGCCGGGCAACCGCGCCGAGCGGGCGACCAGCTTGCTGGAGTGGCTGGAGCGGCAGGCGACTCTCGGGCGGTCGATGAACCAGTCGTTGTACGCCGTGCGGCTCTGGCTGCGCGGCGAGGGGAGCGGGCCTCGCTGACGTGACCACCCCGAACGTCACGCCCTCCGCGGACCCGCGCGGTGGCCGTCCTAAATCGCCCAAGCCGCTCACCGCCCTCATTCCCCGCCTGCGTCCGTACACGGGCCGGCTGATGGTGTGCGCGGTGTGCCTCGTGATTGCCGCCGCGGTGGGGCTCGCATTTCCCCAGGTGGTGCGCAAGCTGCTCGACGCCGCGTTCCAGGAGCACGACCGTCGTCTGCTCGACCGCATTGCGCTGGGCCTGGTTGCCGCCTTTGCGTTACAGGGGGTGATGAACTTCATCCAGGTCTACCTGCTCACGGGCACGGCGGAGCGGGTGGTGGCCAAGCTGCGCGAGGATGTGTTCGCGCACCTGATCCGGTTGTCGCCGGGCTTCTACACCGAGCGCCGCACGGGCGAGCTCACCAGCCGCCTCTCCGCGGATCTCGCCGTGTTGCAGACACTCATGGGCACGTGGATCAGCGAGCTGTCGCGTCAGACGCTGTTCCTGATCGGTGGCGTGGCGCTGCTTACGCTCACGCATCCGCGCCTCACGACGACGACGCTGGCTGTCGTGCCCGTGGTGGTGGGTACCGCATTCTTCTTCGGTCGTCGGCTGCGGCGCGCGAGTACCGGGCTGCAGGACCGCATTGCCGAGGCCATGGGCATGGCGGATGAATCGTTCTCGCAGATCCGCACGGTGCAGAGCTTCGTGCGCGAACGGGAAGAGACGCGCCGCTACCAGACGCTGTTGACGGACGTGGTGCGTGCCGCGCTGTCTCGCGCGCAGATGCGTGCGATGCTGTTCGGCATCGTGGG
>JAYVNZ010000200.1:0-3293 GCA_043758185.1 Gemmatimonadaceae bacterium
CGCGAGTCCTGACGCACGTGGAGCCTCAGGACGCCGGCGTGGCTTGACCGCCGGCCTGGATGGGCTGACGCACGCGGTTACCCGGCGCGCCGTTCAACATCACCGCACTTTCCACAACGATATCCGGGCCGAGCGACGCGGCGACCGAGCAGTATTTCTCGAAGGCGAGATGCACCGCGCGCTCGGCATGCACGCGCTCGACATTCGCCCCGTCCACGTGATACGTGATCGCGATGTGCTCGAAGCGGCGCGGCATCTCGGGCCGCCGCGTCCACGTCACGTCAACGGATAATCGCTCCACCGGCGTGCGCCGCTTCGCCAGGATGTCCACCACATCGATGGCCGAGCAGGTCGCAAGTGCGCTGAGAAGCGCGTCCGGCGGCGTCTGGCCAGTCACCCCGGATCCGTCCACGCGAGCGGTGGGTCCGCCCACGCGTCCGGTGTCGAAGCGATGATCACCGGCCCAGACTGCACGCACCATCTCCGTGGGCGCGCTCACTTCTCGATGGGAGCGCGCACCGCGTTCCCCCATTCTGTCCAGCTCCCGTCGTAGTTGCGCACCTTGTCGTAGCCCAGCAGGTAAGTGAGCACGAACCACGTATGCGAAGATCGTTCGCCAATACGGCAGTACGCCACCACATCGTCACCCTGCGCAAGCCCGGCTTCGCCTTCGTAGATCGCGCGTAGTGCCTCCGCACTCTTGAACGTGCCATCCTCGTTTGCCGCGCGCGCCCAGGGCACGCTCCTGGCACCCGGAATGTGGCCGCCGCGCATCGCACCCTCCTGCGGGTAATCGGCCATGTGCAGTTTCTTGCCCGTGAATTCGTCCGGGGACCGCACGTCGATCAGCTTGCCCTTTGCGTCCACGTGTGCGCGCACGTCGGTCATGTAGGCGCGAATCGGCGCGTCGTTGCGTTCCGGGGCGACGTAGTGCGACGGTGCGACGGTGCGAACGTCACCCGTCATGTCACGGCCCTCCGCCTCCCACTTGGCCCGTCCGCCATCAAGGATTCGTGCATTCGCGAAACCGAACAACCTGAACACCCAGAGTGCGTACGTGGCCCACCAGTTGTTTCGGTCGCCGTAGAACACCACGGTGGTGGTGGACTCGATTCCCAGCCGGCGCACCAGCGTTTCGAACTCGGCACGGCCTACGTAATCGCGCTGTACCTGATCGTTGAGGTCGAGATGCCAATCCACCTTCAGCGCACCGGGGATGTGTCCCATGTCGTAGAGCAGCACGTCCTCGTCGCTCTCGAGGATGCGGACGTCGGGATCATCGAGGTGCGCGGCGAGCCACTCCGTGCTCACGAGCGCTTCCGGATGGGCGTATTGCTTGGCGGCGATATCCTGGTTGCTCATGTCTGCTCCGGGTGTGAACGGCTGTCTGTATCAACCCGCGGGGCGGGCGAGAGGTTCTCGCGAAGTGGGCTGATGCTCGCATCGACACCCGCACCCCGAATCGTACCCGGGAGGCTGTCGATCCAGTCGAGCATGAACGCCGCCTGCGCTTCCCATCCGGGCTCCGAGAAGAGGAAGTGCCCGTGCCCCTCGGCCAGGTGAAACCGCGCCCGGTATCGCTGGGCAACTCGGCGCGAGACACCTGGAGGAATGAAGCGGTCATCGTCCGATCCCACAACGAGGAGCGGAATGTGGATGGCCTCGCGCGGAACGTCATGCGTGCCGATCGCCATCTCGCGCGCGGCGCGCCCACTGTCTGCCACGAACCGTTGCCGGATGACGTGGCGCGACGCAACCGGTACGCGATTGAGGACCATGGCGTCTGCGTCGGCGGTCGTCGGTTGGAACGGCCGGGAGGATAGGAGTGCGGGAATGTGCTTGATCATGCGCGCCAGGATCGTGGGGCTGAGCACGCTGATGCCGCGTGGCGGCGCAGGAGACACAAGGACACCCGCACCAATCAGGTCTTGTTTCGCGAGCAGCATCGCCACCAGGCCGCCCATCGAATGTGCGATCACGATGGGCCGGTGGAGGAACTCCGCCGCATCGGCTGCGTCGTGCAGGTAGTCCGCCACCGACTGGCGACCGATGTCTCGCCGAGCGCCGAGCGGGGGATGCCCGCGATAGGAGAGGGCAGACGCTGGATACCCACGCGCCGCGATGAGCGGAAGCAAGGCATCGAAGACCCAACCGCCGGCGAACAGCCCCGGCAGGCAGAGCACCGCGCGGCCCGGGGCCGGGTGTGCCGGCAGGGTGTTCAGGTGATACGACCGTTCTTCGGGTATCGGCATTCGAAGGGAAGTTCGGTGCCCGGGCGGCGGTGGGCAATGGTGCTGTTCATCTGCCGCCGTCGTCTGTTAAACTCACTTCGCATGACTCCACGCATCCACCCGTGACGCACCTCCGCCCCCAACCAGCGCCGAGAATGGAGGCGTACGCGCGCCATGTTGTGGTATGCGTCGGTGGGTTCTGTTCGCCCGCCAGGGATGGCCGAAAGATCTACGCGGAGCTGGCACGGCTGCTGGAGCGCGAGGGGCTCCTGTTTGGCCCGCGGCGTGTGAAGCGTGGGGAAACTCCCTGCCTGGGCGTGTGCGCCGGTGGTCCCATTGTGGTCGTGTATCCGGAAGGCGTGTGGTACGCGGGCGTCACGCTGTCGCTGCTGGACCGGATCGTGGTGGAGCATCTCAGGGATGGACGTGTGGTGGAGGAGGCCGTGTTCCACCGGATGGACGCGTCCACCTGACGCGAAGCGGGGCGCGGCATGACTTTCTCGGGTGGCGCACTTGCCCGTTTCGTCGCTGACGCGCAGACTCCCAGTGTGTCAGACGACTCCATCCTCTACTCCCGCAAGCTCCCGCACGGGCCGGCTGTCCGGATTCGCCGGACGAGCGATTCCGGTGTGCAGCCGATCACCGCCGTCCTCGAAGTGGATCGCCGCGCCGGGACGCCTCGCGAGTTTGATGGAGGTTTTCCTCCGCCCCTCATGCTCGTGGAGGGTGCCACGGACGGCGAAGTGCTGGCCGCACTCGAACCGCAGGCACGCGACGACCGCCTGCTCGCCGGACTCATGCGAGAAAAAGGCCTGCGCTAGGGTTCTGCCCCAGTGCTGCGCGTTCGCGCCAGGTCCTCCTGGACTGTCCTGAGGATCCTTGGCCATACGTGCGCAGCAGCGAGTCGAAAGAAGTGCTCGCGCGCGATGGCGTCTGCCAGGAGAAACTGGGCGAGTCGCATACCGCCCTTCCGAGCGTTGCAGGCGCCACACGCCGTCACTAAGTTGCCCCCTGAGCGATCACCGCCGCGCATTCTTGGCTGGACGTGGTCCACGGTGAGCA
>JAYVNZ010000201.1:0-8407 GCA_043758185.1 Gemmatimonadaceae bacterium
CCCTCGATGGCACCGGATATCCCGCTCGCCAGTTCTCGAAGCTCCTCGGCATTCTCCAGGCGACGTGCTTCGTCCTCGAGTCGCGTGTGTTCGCCTTCCACCAGCCGTGCACCTTCGATCTCGCCGACAACGTGCCGCAGGTAGTCGGCCCGCTTCTCGGCATCCGCGCGACGCCGGCGCAGGTCCGCGCGCTCGCGCCTTGCTGTCGCGAGGGCAGCGAATGCGGCCTGCACCACTCCGGCCTGCTCGGTTGCGCCAGCGAAGGCATCGAGGATGCGCCGCTGCGCGTCGCCCTCGAGCAACGTTTGCGCCTCGTGCTGGCCATGCAGGTTCACCAGCAGGCGACCCACCTCTGCCAGGATTGCCGCGCTGACCGTGGTGCCGTTCACCCACGCACGGGCACGGCCGGCCGCCACGATCTCGCGCTTGAGCACAACGAGCGGTTCGTCGGCATCGATTCCCCGCTCGTCGAGCAGCGCAACGATCTCGGGATGCCCAGTGACGTCGAACACGCCTTCCACCGTGGCACGGTCAGCCCCGGTGCGAATGAGGTCCGCGCTTGCCCGTTCGCCAAGGAGCAGCCCCAGTGCACCCACGATGATCGACTTTCCAGCGCCCGTTTCGCCCGAGAGCACGTTGAACCCGCGAGCGAGCGGCAGCGTGAGCGATTCGATGATCGCGAAATTCCTGATGCGAAGCTCGGTCAGCATGTGCTGCGTTCGTCGCGCTCGAGCAGTCCTCCCCAGTGCAGCTTCTCGCGCATGGTGGCGAAAAAGCTGGATTCGGGAAAGCGAACGATTGGCACGGGATGCGCCGACCGCTGGACGACGAGCGTCTCCCCGCGCGCAAAGGTGGCCCCAACCTGGCCGTCCACCGTCACCAGAAGTTCCTGCGGCCCATCTTCTACCCGCACCGTGACCTGCGACGTGGGAGGCAGCACCAGCGGCCGTAGTGCCAGCGTATGCGCGCTGACGGGCGTGACCAGGATGGTTTCCAGCGTGGGAAACACCACCGGCCCCCCAGCGGAAAGATTGTACGCGGTGGATCCTGTCGGCGTGGCCACGACGATACCGTCGGCTGAATAGTGCGCCACGGTTTCGCCGTTGGCCTGGACCCACATCGTCACCACGCGCGCAAAGCCGCCCTTGTGCAGCACGACATCATTCAACGCGCGCCACGCAGCGCGCTCGGCGCCAGTGGCATCGCGTACACGCGCGTCGAGCGTCATGCGGGGCTCCACCACGTAGTCACCCCTGGCGAGACGACGCAGTGCATCCTCGAGTGCCTCCGCCGGACAGCACGTGAGAAACCCGAGATGGCCGAGATTGATGCCGAGGATGGGAACGGGGCGCTCGTTCACGGTGCGCGCTGCGCGCAGGAGCGTGCCATCGCCACCGAGGGTCAGCATCGCGTCGAGGTCGGCCGGTTGAATGAGCTTTGCGTCGCTGCCCGCCACGCTGAGCAGGCTCTCCTCGTACGACAGGGTGAGCCCGAGCGTCGGCGCCAGCCTGCGCAGCGTCGCGAGAACCTCCGATAGTCCCTCGTACCCGAGGTGGCCTGCGACGCCGAGTCGAATCACCCGGCGAGCGCCTCGCTGCCGTGCAGCGCTCGCACGCGCTCCGCGATACCCGCGGCGTCCAGGCCGAGTGACGCCAGCTGCCGTCCGCGAGACGCCGCGTAGACGATGCGATCCGGCACGCCGTGCGTGTGCACGCGCACGGCGGGATCCTGCCGCTCGATCACCGACGCCATGAACGCACCGAAACCATTCACCACGGTGCCCTCCTCCACCACAAGGATGAAGCGGTGCTCCGCGAGGATCGCCGCGAGCGTGACCTCGTCGTACGGCTTGAGATACCGGCAATTCACTACCGTAACCTCCAGCCCCTCGGCCGACAGTGCCTGTGCCGCGCCGAGTGACGTGGCCACCATGGTACCCACGGCGAGGATGGCAACGTCGCTACCCTGACGCAGGACCTCCCACGTCGCGTACGGCGTGGCGGGGATGTCGGCCATGCCCGGCACGACATCCGGCACCACGTCTCGCGGATAGCGCAGGGAGAAGGGCCCGGCGTCGTTCTGGACGCCGGCGCGGAGCAGCCCGAGCATCTCGCGCCCGTCCTTTGGCGCGGTCACCGTCATGTTGGGCACCGCCAGCATGTAGGCGATGTCGTAGAGCCCCGCATGGGTTTCGCCATCCTCACCCACCAACCCCGCGCGATCCATCGCGAACACCACGGGCAGCGACTGGATGGCGCAGTCGTGGATGATGTTGTCGTACGCGCGCTGGAGGAACGTGGAGTAGATGGTGCACACCGGCCGAAGGCCGCGCGTCGCGAGGCCGGCCGCAAAGGTGACGGCATGTCCCTCGGCGATGCCGACATCGAAGAACCGCTGGGGATGCGCCTTTGCAAATGCACCCACGCCCGTGCCACTCGGCATGGCTGCCGTGATCGTGACCACCTTGCGGTTTTCCGCACCGAGTTCGGTGAGCCCCTTGCCGAATACCGCGGTGTACGCGGCGTTGGCCGTGGACGTCTTGAGCTGCTTGCCGGTGGACGGATCGTGGCCCGGTGGCAGCGCGTGCCACTTCTCCCCGGTGGCATGCTCGCCTGCCGGAAAGCCCTTTCCCTTCTGCGTGATCACGTGCACCAGGCGTGGACCGCTCATCGCGCGCACGGCGGCGAAGGTGTCCACCAACGCCCCCAGATCGTGGCCGTCGATGGGTCCGAAATAGCGGAATCCCAGCTCCTCGAACAACACGCCCGGCGTGAGGAAGTGCTTCAGGCTCTCCTCCCACCGGCGCATGATGAGACCCACGGGCCCAACGTGGTCTGCAATTTCCCCGAGGCGCGACCGCACACGGTTGTAGAGCGGATTGCGCTGGATGGACGTGAGGTACTTGTGCATCGCGCCGACATTGGGAGCGATGGACATTTCGTTGTCGTTCAACACCACCACGAAATCGCGATCCGAATGGCCGGCGTTGTTGAGGCCTTCGTAGGCGAGGCCGCAGGTAAGGGCTCCGTCGCCGAGGATGGCCACGACCTTGAGGTCCTTCTCGCCGTTGATGTCGCGGGCCGCCGCCATGCCTAGTGCCGCGGAAATGGCCGTGCCGGCATGCCCCGCACCGAATGTGTCGAACTCGCTCTCCGAGCGCTTCAGGAAGCCGGAGAGGCCGTTTTCCTGGCGGAGCGTTTCCATCCGGGCATTGCGTCCGGTCAGCACCTTGTGAGGATAGCCCTGATGCCCCACGTCCCACACGAGCTGGTCGCGCGGCGTCTGGAAGGCGTAGTGCAGCGCAATGGTGAGCTCCACCACGCCCAGCCCCGCCCCGATGTGGCCGCCCGTGCGTGAACACACGTCCACCATCCGCTCGCGCAGGTCCGCGGCGAGCGTGGGCAGGTCCTCGCGCGCGAGTGCACGGAGGTCGGCGGGCGAGGCAATACGATCGAGAATAGACATGGCAGCAGGAAATCTAAGAGGTGCGTTCCACCGTGAATCGCGCGATCCGGACGAGCGGCGGAGTGAGAAGACCCGCCGCATCGAGAGCCTGGCAGCCTTCCTGAATCAACGCAGCGGCGCGTGCTTTCGCTCCCTCCACGCCGAGCAGCGCCGGATATGTGCTCTTCTGGAGGGCGAGATCGCGCCCGGCCGTCTTTCCAAGCTGGTCCGTGGTGGCCGTGACGTCGAGGATATCATCAGCAATCTGGAAGGCGAGGCCTACGGCCTCGCCGTATCGGCGGAGTGCGGCGAGTCGCACGCCCGTGGTGCCCGCGGCGCGACCGCCAATGACGGCGGCTGCCGTGATCAGGGCGCCCGTCTTGGCGCGATGAATCCGCTCCAGTTCCGCCAAGGCAAGCGGACGCCCTTCTCCCTCGAGGTCGAGCAGCTGCCCTCCAATCATTCCGCCAGCGCCGGAGGCCTGCATGAGCTCCACCACGATGTCACCTGCGGCAGCGTCGTCCAGTCCCAGTCCACGAGCAGATTCAACCGCACACCGGGCCGCCAGCGGCACCATCGCAAGACCGGCTGCCGTGGCGACCGCCACGCCGTAGACACGATGCACCGTGGGCAGGCCGCGGCGCACATCGTCGTCATCCATGCACGGCAGGTCGTCGTGCACCAGCGAATACGCGTGGACCACCTCCACTGCCGCGGCCAGGGGCGATGCGTCTCCCTGGCCCCCCGCGGCCTGATAGGCGCTCAGGAGCAGTGTGCCACGCATGCGCTTGCCACCGCCCATGAGGCTGTAGCGTATGGCGTCGGCCACGGCGGGATTGACGGTACCGAGTGATCCTTCGCACAGCGACGCCAGCGCACGACCTATCGCCGCACGCTGCTCCACCACCGCGGCCAGCTCGGCTACCGCAGCCGCATCACTCATCTTCGTCGAACTCCTCGATGACGAACGCGCCATCCGCCAACTCCACCAGGCGCTTCACCTTCGTGTCCGCATCCGCAAGCGTAGCCGCCGCCTCACGCAGGCAGCTCACGCCTTCCTCGAACAGCGCGAGCGCGGCTGCGAGGTCGATCTGCTCGTCCTCGAGTTCCGCGACGATTGCATCGAGCCGTTCCAGCCGCTGTTCGAGCGTCATGCACCCTCCACACTGCGTTCAGCGCCCAGCGCCTTCGCGCGGACCACGCCGTCGCGCACGCAAAGCGTGAAGGGAAGCGCCGGCCGGAAGTCGGCTACAGATGCGAGTGTCCGCCCCTGTTCGTCCACCGCCACGGCATACCCGCGCTCCATTGTGGCAAGTGGACTGAGCGCATGCAGCCGTCCGGACAGCATGGCCAGGCGATCGCCGCGAGCACGCAGGTGTTCGGTGGTGGCGGCCGCGAGGCTGTGCGCCGCACCCGCGGCGCGCGCTTTCGGCTCATACAGGCGTGCGTGTGCCGCTCGCACCAGCCGCCGCCCCAGGCTCTGCACCGCGAGCTTCACCTCCACGCGCGACGTCACCGCTGTCTCGGCCGCCGCCGACGGCGTGGGAGCGCGAACGTCCGCCACAAGGTCGCAGAGCGACATGTCCACCTCGTGGCCGACAGCGGAGATGGTGGGAATCGTGCAACCGGCCACGGCACGCGCGACGCGCTCGTGATTGAATGCCCAGAGGTCCTCGCGTGAGCCACCGCCACGCGCAATGATCACCAACTCCGCGCCACCCCACCGCACCACGCGGTCGAGGGCCCGGCAGATCTCGCGCGGGGCATTCTCCCCCTGCACCGCCGTGTGCACCACCACGAGCTCGACGCCAGTGGCCCGCTTGCGCAGGACGGCAATCACGTCACGCAGGGCGGCCCCGCTCCCGCTCGTTACGATCGCAATGCGCCGAGGATGCCGGGGCAACGGGCGCTTGCGCGCGGGCGCGAGCAGGCCGTCGGCATCGAGCCGCGCTCGCGTCGCCTCCAGCGCCTTGCGCCAGAGGCCCTCACCCTCGGCTTCCATGCGCCGCACGGTGAACTGCATCTCTCCACGCGATGCATATACGCCCAGCTGTCCCAACGCGGTCACTTCCATGCCGTCGTCCGGCGCCGACGGGATGCCCTGCTGGTCGCGCGACCATACCACGCACCGCAGCTGCGACGAGGCATCCCGCAGGCCGAAGTACCAATGACCGTTGCGATGCGCCTTGAAATCGGTGACTTCACCGCGGACCCAGAGCGGAACGAATGCCCCTTCGAGGACGTCCTTGGCCGTCTGCGTGAGCGTGGACACGGCGATGGCAGACCTCGGGCTCGCCCCCGGAAACACGTCCTCATCATCGCGCACGGCACTCACGTCCACGGCGGATTCGAAGAACGATGGCGCATCTCGCACCGATGCGCTGTCCCCTCCCCCGCGACGGCGCATCACGCCGAGTGCGCCCGCAGGGCGGAGCGAACAGTGTTGCGCAGCAGCATGGCGATGGTCATGGGTCCCACACCGCCGGGCACCGGCGTGATGAGCGATGCCACCTGGCGCACTGCGTCGAAATCGACATCACCAACGAGGCGTGTGCCGCTGCGAGTGGACGCATCGGCAATGCGGTTCATGCCCACGTCGATGACCACGCCACCCGGCTTCACCATCTCCGCGGTGATCATGCGTGCACGTCCCACCGCCACGATCAGGATGTCGGCGCGACGCGTGTGCGACGCGAGGTCTCGCGTGCGACTGTGGCACACCGTCACGGTCGCATCCGCGCCGGCGCCGGATTGCACGAGCAATGACGCCATCGGCTTGCCCACGATGTTGCTCCGCCCCACCACCACCACGTCGGCACCGCGCGTCTCGACACCATGGTGCATCAGCATGCTCTGGATGCCGGACGGAGTGCATGGAGCAAAGCCATCCGAGTGCCCAATGAGCAGCTTGCCCACGTTGACCGGATGAAATCCGTCCACATCCTTGAGCGGGTCGATGCGACGCATGATGACGTCCGCGTCGATGTGCGCCGGCAGCGGCATCTGCACCAGGATACCGTGCACCGTGTCGTCCACGTTGAGCTGCTCGACCAGCGCCAGCAACTGCGACTGCGAGGTGGATGCCGCCAGCCGGATGGTCTCGCCGCTCATGCCCGCCGCGCGCGACGCCTTCTCCTTGGCCCCGACGTAGACGGCACTCGCGGGGTCGTCGCCAACGAGCACCACCGTCAATCCCGGCGTGATGCCTGCCTCCCGCAGCGCCAGGACTTCGGCGGCCACCTCCGAGCGGATCAGTGTTGCGAGCGCCACACCATCGATCACGCGCGCGCCCGCTGTCGGCCGCGGTGCAGTCACCACCGCGCCCGACAGGCCGTCAGCGGGCAAAGTCCACCGCACGCGTTTCGCGAATCAGCACCACCTTGATCTGGCCTGGATACTGAAGCTCGGCCTCGATGCGGCGGGCAATTTCCTCGGACAGTGTCGTCATGCGAAGGTCGTCCACGTCATCGGGCACCACGATCACGCGAATCTCGCGACCAGCCTGGATCGCGAACACCCGCTCCACGCCCTTGTAGCTGGAAGCAATGCGCTCGAGACCCTCGAGCCGCTTGACGTACGTCTCGAACGCCTCACGCCGCGCACCGGGCCGCGAGCCCGAAATGGCATCGGCGGCCTGCACCAGCACCGAGACCTCCGTCTCGTGCGGCACGTCGTCATGATGCGCCGCGATGCAATTCACCACCAGCGGATTCTCGCCATACTTGGTGGCCATCTCCACGCCCAGCTGCACATGCGTGCCTTCGTGCTCGTGCGTGAGCACCTTGCCCACGTCGTGCAGCAAGGCGCCGCGCTTCGACATCGCCACATCCAGCCCGAGCTCGGCCGCCATGATGCCCGCAAGGTGCGCCACCTCCTGCGAATGCTGCAGGATGTTCTGCCCGTAGCTCGTGCGCCACTTCATGCGCCCGATGAGCTTGATGAGCTCGGGATGCAAGCCGTGCACACCCGTATTGTATGCCGCCTGCTCGCCGGTCTCGATGATGGCTGCGTCGACTTCCTTCTTCGACTTGTTGACGACTTCCTCGATGCGGCCCGGATGGATGCGGCCGTCCGAGACGAGCTTTTCGAGCGCCAGCCGTGCCACTTCGCGACGGATGGGATCGAAGCACGACACCACCACCGTATCGGGCGTGTCGTCGATGATGACGTCCACCCCCGTGGCGAGCTCGAACGCGCGGATGTTCCGCCCTTCGCGGCCGATGATGCGACCCTTCATCTCGTCGTTCGGCAGCGCCACCGCCGACACCGTCGTCTCCGCCGTGGTATCCGCCGCGATGCGCTGGATGGCGAGGGCAACGATCTTCTTGGCCTCCCGCTCCGCGTTGCGGCGCGCGCTCTCGCGGATCTCGCGCAGCATGTTCGCAGCATCGGCGTGGGCTTCTTCCTCCAGCCGCCTGATCAGCTCGTTCTTGGCGTCCTGGGCCGACATGCCCGCCATCTGCTCGAGCCGGCGCCGTTCATCGGCCACCATCTTGTCGAGCTCCTCCTCTCGCGCCTGGAGCAGCTTTTCGCGGCGACCGAAATCACTCGCGCGCTTGCCGACGTCGCGATCGCGCTGCTCAACGAGTTCCAGCTTCCGGTCCAGCGTGCCCTCCCGGTCGCTGACGCGTCGCTCCTCCTGCTCCACGAACGAGCGGCGAGACCGCAGCTCCTCCTCGGCCACCTCGCGCAGCTTCATGACTTCTTCCTTGCCGGACACCACTGCGCTCTTGCGCGACGTCTCGACCTCGCGCTCGGCGTCCGTGATGATGCGGCGCGCGGTCTCCTCCGCCGTGGTGCGCGCGGCCGTGTGTCGCTCGATCTCCGCCAGGCGGCCCGCACCCACGCCCAACCGCCGACCCACAAAGAAAAATGCCGGCGAGGCGACGACGAACACGCCCAGCGCGGCAAGAAGTGCCATGGTACTCATGTCATCTATGCTCCACCGCGGATGAGCGCGGAA
>JAYVNZ010000202.1:0-26902 GCA_043758185.1 Gemmatimonadaceae bacterium
ATCGCCTGAAGCTCCAGGGCGGCCATCGCCTCGTAGGCCGAGTATTCGATACCGGAAACGGACCGTCCGTCGTTGATGTCGCGGACGACGCCCAGGAAGAGCAGCACAGCGCCATGCGCCGCGTTCCCGATTTCCTCCAGGAGTTGCGCACTATCGATTGGCGCGCGGGTCAGCCGGCCGGTGGGTCTCATCCGCCCGCAACAGGCGGGATCAGCGCCACCTCGTCACCGGAGCCAACCGGCGTCGATACGGCTGCGTACCGCTGATTCACAGCCACGAGCGGTCTGGCGGGCAACACGCCACCACCGGGCCGCGCGCCAATGTCAGCGAGCACATCGGCCACCGTCGCCCCCACAGGCAGGTCGAGCGACACACTCGGCACGCCGAGCGCATCTGCATACGAGGCGAACAACAGGACGGTGACGCTCATGGGATCACGTGAAAGACTCTCCCTCGCGGGCGAAAGTTCCGTGGAACGAAAAAGCCCCGGCCGGTGGGGAGCCAGGGCTCGAGCACGGGCCTGACGCGGTCAGACGTCCGTCTCCTCGTACTCGCTTTCGTGCTCCAGCTCCTCAATGGAAATGTTCGCGACCATCGCACGCAACTCCTTGCTGGGCTTGAACACCGGCACGGGACGCGCTGAGACTTCTACCGGAGACCCCGTCCGCGGATTGCGCGCCATGCGCGTCTTCCGGTGTCGGATCTTGAAGGTGCCGAACCCACGCACCTCGATGTTCTTCTGCTCCTGGAGCGCCTCCTTGATGGCGTCGAGGAACGAATCAACCACACGCGCGCAGTCCTTTTTGGAGATCATCGGACCGGCCGTACGGGAAATCTGGGCGGTTACACGCTCGACCAGATCGGCTTTCGTCATGAGCAGTGCCTCTGAGCGGGGCAGCGGAGGGGGTACGAGCTGATCGAACTTATGCGCGTTAACTGTTGTGTGTCAAGAGCTTAAAGCATTTCAGCTACGCGACTTGCGAACCGTTTCCATGAACTGGCCGAACAGCGGTCGCGCATCGTGCGGGCCCGGGGCAGCCTCGGGATGGTACTGCACCGCGAAGATGGGCAGCTCACGGTGACGCAGTCCTTCCACGGTCCCGTCGTTCAGGTTCACGTGCGTAACCTCGAGCGCCGGGGCCCCCGGGATGGACTGTTCGGTGCCCTGCACCGCAAACCCGTGGTTCTGCGACGTGATCAGGATGCGTCCGGTCTCGATCTCCCGAACGGGATGATTTCCACCCCGGTGGCCATACGGCATCTTGGCGGTGGTTGCACCATAGGAGAGCCCCACCAGCTGGTGGCCGAGGCAGATACCGAAAATCGGCATTGCCTCATCTGCCAGGGTGCGCACCGTGTCCGGTGCGTAGGCAATCGCGTCCGGATCGCCCGGTCCGTTCGACAGGAACACGCCGTCCGGGTCCATGTCGAGTACCGCTTCCGCGGACGTTTGCGCCGGCACCACCGTTACGCGACACCCCGCGTCGTCGAACAGCCGCAGGATGTTGCGCTTGATCCCGAAGTCATACGCGACGATGTGGTGCGGCGCCTGCGGGTTGCCCCACGCGTACTGCTCCGGCGTGGTGACTCGGGAGGCGAGGTCGAGGCCTTCCATCGACGGGCAGGCGTCCAGCGCCGCAACCACGTCGGCTGTGGGGCCCTCGCCGGCACCGATGGCCCCGCGCATGACACCAGCCGTCCTCAAGTGGCGCGTGAGACGACGTGTGTCAACTCCTTCCAGAATGGGAATTTGCGCAGCGAGCAGATAGCTGCCAAGGTCGCCGTCCGCGCGCCAGTTCGAGTGACGTCGCGCAAGCTCCCGGCACACCACTCCAGCCACCTGCGCCCCACCGGATTCCGGATCCGCGGGATTGACCCCATAGTTGCCGATCATGGGCGCGGTCATCACCACGATCTGGTCGCGGTATGAGGGATCGGTGAAGACCTCCTGGTACCCGCTCATGTTGGTGGTGAACACGACTTCCGCCACGGTCGTGGCGAGGGCGCCGTGGAGCACACCATGAAACAGGGCTCCGTCCTCGAGGAGGAGGAAGCCCGGCGCAGAGACGCGCGCACTCACTGCGCTAGGGCTTTGCGGGCGCCGGCGTCGCCGGAGCGGTGCCTGCGGGTGCGGTCGCTGGTGCCGTTGCCGGCGCGGCCGGCGTCAGGTTCACGCCGCCAGCATTGGCAGGTGCGGCGCCGGGCTTGCTGGCAGGCGCAGTGACGGGCGCAGGCTGCTGCGTGAAGGCGTCATCCAGCACCGACTTCGGAGTACGCTGGCGCGTGGACGCGAGCGACAACACAAAGCTGAGAAAAAGGAAGATCCCGCCCCCCCACCAGCTCGCCTTGGTGAGCAGGTTGCCCGCTTGCCGGGTACCCAGGAGGGAGTCGGCTGAGCTGCTGACCCCACCGAAGCTGGCCGCCAGCCCGCTGCCCTTTCCGCTCTGGAGGAGGATGGCGGCGATCAGCACGATGCTATCGATGACGAGCAGGACGAGGAGAAACGTGAACATTCCGGCAGCCGAGTAGGAGGTGCGACGCGTGGGGTAAACCGTAAATATGACGGGAGTTACGGGGTCGCGTCAAGTGAAGTGGACGAGGTGCACCAGCGCGGTTGCGCCGCAGCCGCGCCTACCTGGCACCCGCAGCGCAGATCGCCGACCAGCTTGCGGGATCCAGGCTCGCGCCGCCCACCAGCACTCCGCCCACCTGATCCGCCGCGAGCAGCGCCGCGGCAGTGGCCGGCGTGACACTCCCTCCGTAGAGGATAGGAATGGTCTGCCCCGCCGTGCCAACCATTTCCACAAGCGCCTCGCGAATGACGCGATGCACCGCGGCCGCGTCCTCAGGCGTGGCAGTTCGCCCGGTCCCGATGGCCCAGACCGGCTCGTATGCGATGATCACGTCGGCGATCGCATCGCGCGAGAGGCTCGACAGCCCGGTACGCAACTGGTGGAGCACCACATGCTCCGTCTCGCCCCGCTCGCGCTGCGCGATGGTCTCTCCTACGCACAGGATGGGGATCAGGCCATGGTCGACCGCGCGTGCGCACTTGCGCGCGCTGTCTGCATCGGTTTCCCCGAATACATGGCGGCGCTCCGAATGCCCCACCAACACATACGCCGCACCTGCATCGGCCGCTATGCTCGCGGAGTTTTCTCCGGTGAACGCGCCCTTCTCCTCGGCGTGGATGTTCTGCACACCCACGCGAATGTCCTGGCGCAGTGCGAGCCCGTGACGCACGGCGGCGAGTGCCAGTGCAGAGGGAAACAGGATGACGGTTCCCTTCGATGGGGAGGAACTGGCTGCGACGAACGAGTCCACGAAGGCCGCGGCGGCCGTGGGCCCCAGGTTCATCTTCCAGTTGGCGGCAAACACAGGTGAAGCATGGGGCATGGTCAACGCTCATCCAGGATGTCGACGCCCGGGAGCGTCTTGCCTTCGAGAAACTCGAGCGACGCGCCGCCGCCCGTGGACACGTGGCTCATCTTCGACGCAAGCCCTGCCTGCTCCACCGCGGCCGCCGAATCGCCACCGCCCACGATGGTGGTGGTGCCCTTGGCCGTGGCCTGCGCCATGGCATCCGCGATCGCGCGGGTGCCCTTGTCGAACGGAGGGGTCTCGAACACACCCATGGGGCCGTTCCACAACACCGTCTGCGCGCTGAGAATGGCGCGCGCATACGACTCGGCCGTCCGCGGGCCGATGTCGAGCATCGCCATGTCCGAGGGAATGTTCTCGCGACCCACGGCCTTCGCCTTGCCGCCATCCTGGATGGAGGGTGCAACCATCGCGTCGTGCGGCAGGATGAGGATCGACCCCGCCTTTTCGATGAGCTCCCTCGCCATGTCCACTCGATCCGGCTCGACGAGTGAGCTGCCGGTCTCGAGGCCCATGGCCTTGTAGAACGTACACGCCATGGCACCACCCACCAGCAGTGCATCCACCTTGGGCAACAGGGCCTCGATCACGTCGATCTTGCCCGAGATCTTGGACCCACCAAGGATTGCGACGAACGGCTTCTTCGGCGCGTCCAGCGCGCCCTGGAGGTAGTCGAGCTCCTTCTGCATCAACAGTCCGGCCACCGCCGGCTTGAGATGGCGCGCGACTCCTTCGGTGGACGCATGTGCCCGGTGCGCCGTGCCGAATGCGTCGTTCACGTACAGGTCACCGAGCGCCGCGAAATTGAGCGCAAGCGCATCGTCGTTCTTCTCCTCGCCCGCCAGAAAGCGCGTATTCTCCAGGAGCAGCACGTCGCCGTCGCGCAGCGCACGCGTCGCCTGCCGTGCCTCGTCACTGTCTGTGGACTCCACGAAGGCGACCGACCGCCCGGGCAGCAGCTCGCCCAACCGGCGCGCGACCGGCGCGAGCGTGTATTTCAGATCCGGCTTCGCCTTGGGCCGCCCAAGGTGGGACAGGAGCACCACGCGCGCACCACGGTTCAGCAGGTATTCAATTGTCGGAATCGCGGCCCGAATGCGCGTGTCATCGGACACCTGGCCGTGCTCATCGAGCGGCACGTTGAAGTCCACCCGCACAAGTGCACGCTGCCCCCGCAGCTTGTCTGCGGGGAGGTCGCGAATGGTGAGCTTGGCCATGAGTTACAGCGTGGCGCCGATGTACTGCATCAGGTCCACGCAGCGGGACGCGTACCCCCACTCATTGTCGTACCAGCCGGACACCTTCAGCAGCAGGCCATCCACCACGTTCGTGCACTTGGAGTCGAAGATGCAGGAGTGCGGGTTGCCGATGTAGTCGGAGGAAACGAGCTCCTCCTCGGTGTACTTGAGGATGCCCTTCAGTTCCCCCTCGGCCGCCTTGCGGAAGGCATCGTTGATCTGCTGCACCGTGACGGCCTTCTCCACCACCACGGCCAGGTCCGTCATGGAGACATCCGGCGTGGGCACGCGGATGGCGATGCCATCGATCTTGCCCTTGAGCTCCGGAATCACGAGGGACGTCGCCTTCGCGGCGCCCGTCGTCGTCGGAATCATGGAGACCGCGGCGGCGCGCGCGCGCCGCAGGTCCTTGTGCGGCAGGTCCAGGATGCTCTGGTCGTTGGTGTAGCTGTGGATCGTGACCATGGAGCCGCGCACGAAGCCGAAATTGTCGCGAACAACCTTCACCATCGGGACCAGGCAGTTGGTCGTGCACGACGCGTTGGAGATGATGTGATGCGCGGCCGGATCGTACTTGGTGTGATTCACTCCCATCACGATGGTAATGTGCTCATCCTTGGCCGGCGACGAGATGATCACCTTCTTCGCGCCCGCCGTGATGTGCGCGTGTGCCTTGGACGCGTCCGTGAAGCGGCCCGTGGACTCGAGCACGATATCGACGCCCAGGTCCTTCCACGGCAGGTTGGCGGGATCCTTTTCCGCGAAGATCTTGATCTCGTCGCCATCCACGGTGATGGAGTTGCTTCCCGCCGTCACCTCGCCCTGATACTCGCGGTGCACGGAGTCGTACTTGAACAGGTGCGCGAGCGTCCTGGTGTCCGTGAGGTCGTTCACGGCCACGAAGTCGATGTCGGTGAGGCCTGCCTGCTTCGCCGCGCGCAGCACCTGACGTCCGATGCGGCCGAAGCCGTTGATACCGACCCGAATTGCCATCATTCTCTCCCGTTGAATTACCACCGGTCGCCAACAGCTGGCGCCCGGCCAAAGGTCACAAAACTGAGGATGCGTGCTCCCCCGTCGTGCAGCGTGGCCGCGCACGCGTTCAGGGTCGCTCCTGTCGTCACCACATCGTCCACCAGCACGAGGTGCAGTCCGCGCAGTGTCGCGCGATCCGCTGAGGCATGGAACGCTCCCGCAACGTTGCGCCGACGCTCCCCCGGTGTCAACCGCGTTTGCGTCACCGTCGCGCGCCCGCGCTGGAGCCATTCACCACGCACGGGAATCCCCCACAGACGCGAAAGATTCCAGGCGAGCAGCTCACTCTGATTGTAACCACGTTCCCGCTCGCGAGCGGGCGACAGCGGCACGGGTACCAGTGCCGCGCGCTCGCGTACCACATCCGGGGGAAAGCGCAGCGCGGCCATGCGGCGCGCCATGGGCGCGGCTACCGCCCACCACCCGTGGTACTTGAGCGCATGCACGATCCGCTCGGCCTGTGCGCCCGGCAGCGCGTATGCGGACCGCACTGACCGCACGTACGGGGGAAGGAGCTGGCAC
Organism: Gemmatimonadaceae bacterium; assembly: GCA_043758185.1. Lineage (GTDB taxonomy): Bacteria > Gemmatimonadota > Gemmatimonadetes > Gemmatimonadales > Gemmatimonadaceae > AG11. The sequence goes on from JAYVNZ010000202.1 coordinate 6,177, forward strand.
CACGCGCACGACGCCAGTTGCCGACGCGGATCGATCGGGTGTCCGCACCGATCGCAGCGCGGCCGGGGCAATTCCTGCGCGCGGAGCCAGCATGCGCCACAGACGAGTTCTGGCTCGAGTGAGGACCGCGCAACGCCGCAGACAGCGCAGCACGGCGGAAGCACCAGGTCGAGCAGCGCCGTGGCTGCCGCCCGGGCCCGCCGTGCTAGGAAAGCGCCTTCCACATGACGGACCGGTCTGGATCGACGCCGAACCACATCGCGAACGCGATGGCGCCCTGCTCGATGAGCATGCCCTCACCGTCAGCGGCGCGATGCCCGGCCTCCCGTGCGCGCCTGACCCATTCTGTTTCGCCCTGCGCATAGGCGAGGTCGAACACCGCGCACCCGTGCGGCAGGTCGTCGATGGCCACGGGCAAGGCATCGCCGGCGCGAAGGCCGAGTGGGGTGGAGTTGATGACGAGGTCGGCGCCGTGGAGTGCCTGACTGAGCGAGGCAGACGCCCGCGCCAGGGGCGCGAAGCGGCTGACGAGTTGTTCTGCGCGCGGCATGCTCCGATTGTACACGCGCACGGCGCCCACGCCGCATCGTTCCGCCGCACAGAGTACCGCGGCAGCGCTGCCGCCGGCGCCCACCAGTGCCACGTGTGCGCCGGCAAGCCTGTCGCCGAGCAGTGCCCTCAGCATGGCTTCGGCTCCGCCTACGTCGCTGTTGTCGCCCACGAGGAGACCGTCCTCGTGCCAGAACACGTTCACTGCGCCCACACGCTGTGCGAGCGGCGTGAGGCGCGCGCACTGGAGCGCCACCGATTCCTTGTGCGGCACGGTGACATTGCCCGCTGCGCGCTCCGCCGCCAGCAGTGCGAGCGTGGAAGGGAGGCTGGCCGGTGGCACGTCGAGCAGCTGATATGCCAGCGGGATTCCCGCTGCCTGGAGCGCGGCGTTCTGGAATTTCGGGGATATTGAGTGCGCGACGGGGTGCCCGAGCAGCACCAGCCGCGCCGGCTGGTCCATCACGAGGCGCCGGGCACCCGCTCGGCGGCCAGGCGATCGAACACGCGTCGGATCTCGGTCTCGAGTTCATCGGCGGTGGCGCGATAGGCGTCGAGGTCGCCGCCAACGGGATCATCGATGGCGCGCGCGCCTGCACCTGCATCCGGGTATCCCGTGAGCAGGAAGCTCCTGCCCGCGCCGCCGAGCGCTTCGGCACGTTCCAGGTGATGGACACTCATGGCGATGATCAGGTCGCTCTCCTTGACCAGCGCGGGAGAGAGTTGCTGCGAGCGATGTCCGCTGAGGTCGAATCGCCGCTCCAGGCCAACGAGGAGCGCGCCATCGGAGGCGGCGGCGCCGTCCCATGCGCTCGTGCCGGCACTCGCGACGTCGAGGTCGGCGAGCCCGCGTTCAATGGCGATCTTTCGCGCGATGGCCTCGGCCATGGGACTGCGGCAGGTATTGCCGGTGCAGACGAAGAGCAGCTTCATGGGATCAGGCATCTCCGATGAGGCGGGGCGCCGTTTCTCGCAGGACCGCTGCGGGAATGGCACCGGGCCGGATGACGCGTGGTGCGCGCCCCGTACAATCCACGACCGTGGAAGGTGGGGAGGGCTGCAGCGTACCACCGTCGAGTACCCGAAGCGCGCCGCTCGCGATCACACCACCCCACTGCTCACGAATCTCGCGCGATGAGGTGGCGGGGGGAACCCCGGGCCGGTTGGCGCTGGTGGACGTCATCGCCTCGCCATGTGCCCTGATGAGCCGCTGAAGGCCCGCGTGCGAAGTCCACCGGACGCCAACGCCGCCCTCCGGTCCGCGCAGGGCGTCCGGCACGCGCCGCTCTCCTCCCGGCAACACGAGCGTGAGCGCTCCGGGCCAATGGCGAGCGGCAAGGTTGGTGGCAAAACTGGGGAGCTGGAGATCCAGCTTGGCGAGCATGTCGCTGCCCGCGATGAGGAGCAGGAACGGCTTTCCCTTTGGCCTGCCCTTCATGCGCACCAGCGAGTCGACCGAATCGCGATCGATCCCGCCACCGAACCCGTACACGGTTTCAGTGGGGTACGCCAGGACGCGACGCAGTTCCATCTGCTCGAGTGCGGGGCGGATGGCCGCTGCGATCTCCGCGTCCGACCAGAAGGGGATGGCCAGCGGTGAGCCGGTCATTCCGGTACCCCGAACATGGCATCCACGCGCGCAAAGTCGCCCGGTTCCGTGACCTTGAGTGCGCGTTCGCTGCCGCGCACCACTCGCACCGGGATGCCGAGTCGTTCGCAGAGCGCCGCGTCGTCCGTTGCGGCGATGTGTTCCACGCTCGCGCGCCGGTGGGCATCGACAAGCAGACGGCGCGGAAAGCCCTGCGGTGTCTGCGCATGCCAGAGTCCGTGGCGGTCCACGGTGCGGACGATAAGGCCGTCCTCGCCCACTTCCTTCAGCGTGTCCACAACGGGGAGCGCCGCGATGGTGCTTGTGCCGCTGCGCACGCCGGCGACAACGCGATCGATAGTCGCGGCGTCCACGAGCGGACGTGCCGCGTCGTGCACCAGCACGATCTGCGCTTCGTCCGGCAGGTCGTCCAGGCCATTCGCGACGCTCTCGCTGCGTGTCCGGCCACCCACCGACACGAGGAGGCGATCCACGTCGCACTGGAAAAGCCAGGGTGGCGGGTCGCCCGCATAGCGTTGTGGCAGCACGCACACAACCATGCCGACATCGGGACGATCCATGAATGTCTGCACGCTGTGCAGCAGCATCGGTTTGCCGGCAACCCACCGGAACTGCTTGAGCTCCTCGCCGCCAATGCGCGTGCCGCTGCCGCCCGCGACGATGATGACGCCCACGTCGCGCACCGTGCCCGGCGCGGTACTCATGCGAACACTCGCTCGAACAGGTCGCCGATGGTGCGCACGCCAACGGCGCGGAGTCCCTTGGGCACGCGCTTCGGCACGGTGCGCTCCGCGAGGTATGCCGTCGTCATGCCCATGTTGGCTGCCTCTGCCAGCCGGCGCTCTGCCTGCGAGACCGGCCGGATCTCACCACCAAGCCCTACTTCGCCAACGAACACGGCATCCGTGGCGAGGGCCCGATCGTAGACACTGGATGCGAGTGCGGCTGCGACAGCAAGGTCACCGGCAGGCTCCTGGAGACGCACGCCACCCACCACGTTGAGGAACACATCGAGCTGGCCGAAGGAGAGGCCGGCGCGCTTGTCGAGGACCGCCAGCAGCAGCGCGAGGCGTCGTCCGTCGTAGCCGGTGGCAACGCGCTGCGGCGTGCCGAATCCCGCCTTGGCGGCCAATGCCTGGATTTCGATGAGGATGGGCCGCGTGCCTTCGAGCAGGGCCGTGACCGCACTGCCGGAGGAATGCATCGAGCGATCGCCCAAAAAAAGTTCAGATGGATTGGCGACCGGGATGAGGCCGTCCTGCGCCATGCGGAACACGCCGATTTCATCCACGCTGCCGAAGCGGTTCTTCGTCGCGCGCAGCACGCGGTGATCGACCGAGTTTTCGCCCTCGAAGTAGAGCACCGTATCCACGATGTGCTCGAGTGTCTTGGGTCCGGCAATGCCGCCGCCCTTGGTCACGTGTCCTACCACGAACACCGCGGTGCCGCTCTCCTTGGCAAAGCGCATGAGTCGTGCGGCGCATTCGCGCACCTGCCCTACATTGCCGGGCGCCCCTTCCAGGTCGTTGGTAAAGACCGTCTGGATGGAGTCCACCACGAGCACCGCGGGCGACATCGCCGCCGCGGTGGTGAGCACGGTTTCGAGGTTGGTCTCGCTGAGCAGGCTGACGTCGCCCGCGTCTTCCGCGAGCCGGTCCGCGCGGAGCTTGATCTGGAGCGCGCTCTCCTCACCCGACGCGTAGAGCGTGGCGTGGCCCGCATTCTGGAGGCGCGCCGCAACCTGGAGCAGCAGCGTGGACTTGCCGATGCCTGGTTCTCCTCCAATCAGGATCATGGAGCCGGGAACGATGCCGCCACCGAGCACGAAGTCGAATTCATTGATGCCGGTTTTCCAGCGCCGCGATTCGGATCCGCTGACCTCGCGCAGCCGTGGCGTCGGCGCCAGACTGCCGCCCTCGGCCATGGTGCGAGCGCCACCTGCGCGCCGACTCGCGCCGCCGGTGGGTGCGCTCCTGGACGCCATCTCCTCGACGAGCGAATTCCACGCGCCACACACGTCGCAACGACCCGCCCACTTGGGATGGTCGGCGCCGCATTCCGTGCAGCGGTAGATGGACTTCGCGCGAGCAGGCATGGCGAGAATTTAGTCGCCTGCAGGGTGGAGCGCCGTACCGTAAGCCCGCCCCGACCAACACGCCTACGCGTACTTCTGCGCCTGCCCCCCGGGCCCGATCCGTCCCGCCTCCGTGCCCCCACCCGTGGGAGACGGTGCGCGGTGCGAGAAGTTCTCGAAGCGCGTGTAGCTCTTCTGGAAGAACAGGTTGACGAAGCCGATGGGCCCGTTGCGCTGCTTGCCGATGATGATCTCCGCCTTGCCCTCGAGCGAGTTGCCGTCCTTGTCGGCCACGCCCTCATACACCTCGGGGCGATAGATGAACATGATGAGGTCGGCGTCCTGCTCGATGGCGCCCGACTCGCGAAGGTCCGAGAGCTGCGGCCGCTTGCTGTCGCCCGCTCGCTGCTCCGGCGCACGCGAGAGCTGCGACAGCGCCAGCACGGGCACCGTGAGTTCCTTGGCCAGGGCCTTGAGTCCGCGCGAGATCTGCGACACTTCCTGCTGCCGACTCTCGGAATTCGCCGGGCCCTGCATCAGCTGGAGGTAGTCCACCACGATCATGTCGAGCCCCTGCTCCGCCTTGAGGCGACGGGCCTTGGATCGCATCTCGAGCAGCGTGATGCCCGCGGTGTCGTCGATCCAGATGGGGGCATGCGTGAGGATGCCGGCGGCACGTGCGAGCCGCGGAAAATCGTCGTCGCGCAGCATGCCCTTGCGCAGCTTCTGCGCATCGATGCGCGCCTCGGACGTGAGCATGCGCTGCACCAGCGACTCCTTGCTCATTTCCAGCGAGAAGAACGCCACCTTCTTCTGCTTCTCGATGGCGGCGTGCTGCGCCATGTTGAGCACGAACGCCGTCTTTCCCATCGACGGACGTGCCGCGATGATGATCAGGTCCGACGGCTGGAAGCCCGACGTGAGGTCGTCGAGGTCGGCGAACCCGCTGGCCACGCCGGTGATGGCCTCGCCGCCCGCGTGAATGGCCTCGATGCGCTCCATCGTGGGCCACAGCAGTTCCTTGATGCGCGAGAAGCCTTCGCTCGTGCGCTGCTGTGCGACCTGGAAGATCTTCTGCTCCGCGAGGTCGAGCAGTTCATCGGCGGTCTGGCCGCCACTGAATGCCTCACTCACGATCTCGGTGGATACCTCGATCAGGCGGCGCAACAGCGCCTTCTCCTTCACGATCTTCGCGTGATACTCCACGTTGGCTGCCGTGGGCACCGCATCCACCAGGAACCCGATGTAATCCTTGCCGCCCGCGCTCTCCAGCTCCCCCTTGCGCGACAGCTCGTCGGCCAGCGTGAGCGGATCGACCACGCTCCCGCGCTCGGTGATGGACATCATCGCCCGGAAGAGCCGACGATGGCGCTCAGCATAGAACATGGAGTCGTCCACGACCTCGACCGCACGCATCACGGCGTCCTGGTCGATGAGCATCGCGGCGATCACGGCCTGCTCGGCGTCCTCGCTGTAGGGAGGACGCCGGTCCCGATAGGGGTCACGCCCTTGGGGCGATGGGGCGATCGAGTATTCGTCGGGCAAGCTGGACGTCTTCCCAGGTAGGGCGTTTCCATGCCGAGTTCCGGAGGAGCGCGGCGGGATGGTAGGTCACGATGAGCGGAACGCCATGATACCGGTGAATCTGGCCCCGCAGCTTTCCAATGGTCGTCTTCGTTTCGAGCAGCGTCTGCGCCGCAAATGTACCGAGTGCCAGGATCACCTTCGGCCGCACCAACTCGATCTGGCGAATCAGGTAGGGCGAGCACGCAGCCACCTCGTCCGGCATGGGATTCCGGTTGCCCGGAGGCCGATGTTTGAGGACGTTCGCAATGAACACATCGTCACGAGACAGGTTGATCGCGCCGATGATCTTCGTCAGGAGCTGTCCGGCCTGCCCAACGAATGGCACCCCCTGCTCATCTTCGTTGGCTCCGGGCGCCTCGCCCACGATCATGAAATCGGCGTTCGGGTTGCCAGTGCCGGGCACCGGGTTCTTCGCGGTTGCGTACAGGGGGCAGCGCGTACAGCCGGCGATCGTGGCTGCGACGGCGTCGAGGGAGTCCAGCGCGAAGACCGGATCATCATGGCTCGCCCTGCCACTGCCACCCACAATCAGCCCGACTGGAATCTCCTCGAGCGGCGATTCGGCAACAGTTGGCTCACCCGGCTGGAATGGCGCCGCGACAGCTGGTGTCGGCTGAAACGCCGCTACACGGGGAGCAGGCTGCGCAACGTCGCCGACGTCGGTGACGGCCGGCGTTCCGATGGACGGCCGCGCTTCGGGTGCGCCACCTGCCGCCCGCACGGCGGCGCGCCAGTCGGTGGTGGGTGGCGGGGTGTCGATCGCTCCGGCAAGAGGCCGTGGACGCGTTATGGCGCTCGCTGCGCCGAGGAGCTTCATGGCGTCGTCCACGCTGAGCGTATCGAGCACCAGCTCGCTCTCGCCCAGGTCCCGACGCTGTTCGAGATAGCGCCGCAACGCATCCTTAGCGTCCATGCAGCATCGCCTCCACCCGATCGAGGATTTCGTCCGCCACACGCGGCTTGTCGAGCAAGGGTAACGCTTCGGGCTCGGGCGTGTCACTCCGCAGGAGCGTGACGCGGTTGGTGTCCACGCCAAAGCCCGCACCCGGCTCGTTGGCGGCATTGAGCACCACCATGTCGAGCCCCTTGGATTCCAGCTTGCGACGGCCATTGGCCAGCAGGTCATCGGTCTCGAGTGCAAACCCCACGATGATCGATCCGGGCTTTCGAGCCGCGCGCGTGGACAGGAGAATATCCGGCGTTTCACGCAGGTCGAGCGACCGGGCGCCACCACTCTTCTTCAGCTTGCCGAGCGCAACCTCCACGGGCTGGTAGTCCGCGGGCGCCGCACTCATCACCACCAGATCCGCGGCGCCGATGCAGGTCGCCACGGCATCACGCATCTCGGTGGTGGACTGAACGGGCACATGCGTCACGCCAACCGGAACGGGCACGGCGAGCGGACCCGCTACAAGGGTCACGCTGGCCCCGCGGCGCCACGCTGCCGCCGCCAGGGCAACGCCCATCTTGCCACTGCTGTGGTTGGAGAGAAAGCGCACGGGGTCAACGGCTTCGCGCGTTGGGCCCGCGGTGACGAGCACGTTCCGTCCGCCCAGTGGAGATTGCTGCTCGAGCAACCGGCCAACGTGCGCAAAAATGACCTCCGGCTCCGGCATGCGGCCCGGCCCACTGCCCTCGCCCGCCGCGAGCAGCCCGTCATCCGGAGACAAGAGCGTGTATCCGATGGACTGGAGGTGCAGGGCGTTGGCCTGTACCTGACTGTGCGCCCACATGCGATCGTTCATCGCCGGCACCACGAGCACCGGACACTCGGCCGCGAGGAGGCAGGCCGTGAGCAGATCATCCGCCTGGCCCGTTGCCGCGCGCGCGAGCAGGTCTGCCGTGGCGGGAGCGAGCACGATGACGGACGCTGCACGCGCCAGCTTGATGTGATCCAGCGCGCGGCCGGGTTCGAAAAGCCCTACGTGGACTGGCCGGCCGGTGAGTGCCTCGAACGTGACCGCCCCGATGAACTCTGTAGCTGCGCGCGTGAGGACGACGTCCACTTCGGCGCCCGCCTTCACCAGGAGCCTGGCGAGCCACGCACTCTTGTAGCTCGCGATGCCGCCTGACACGCCGAGCAACACGCGTCTGCCAGCGTAGGGTCGCATTGGCGGGGAGTTCAAGGGAATCGCCGTCGTCCTGAGTGAAACGAAGGACCTGCTTGTGGCCGGGCTGGAAGCAGGTCCTTCGCTGCGCTCAGGACGACAGACCGCAACCCGCCCTACTCGGCCGAGCGGCGGCGCGGGATGACGCGATACTCGATGTCGCCGCGCGACAGTTCCTCGAGGGACCGCGTGGTGAGCTTCTTGTCGCGCGATGCGGCGCCACCGGGGAACTCGTTCAGGGCACGCGCATACTTGGCGGCGACCAGCACGCCGAGGTACTTGTTAGCGGCGTGCTCGGCAATCTCGATGGGTGTGAAGACTCGCATGACTCGTTGGTCAGGGTGTGGTATTCTCTATTTCCAGCTCGAGGCGCTCGATGAGCTGCGCTACTTGCTGACGAAGGTTCTTGACCCGCTCGCGGCTGACCGTCTCCGCGTCGATGATGGATCCGACACTGGCCACGGCGCGCTCCAGGTCGTCATTCACCACCACGTACTCGTACTCGCCGACCTGCTGCAGCTCCTGCAACGCGGATTGCAGCCGCGCAGCGAGCTGCGCGGGACTCTCCGTTTTCCGTGCGCGAAGCCGATCGAGCAGCACTTCGGCGGACGGCGGCAGGATGAAGATGGTGACCGACTGGGGGAACGCGCGCATGAACTGGATGGCGCCCTGCACGTCGATATCCATCACCACGTGCTTGCCGTCACCCATGACGCGCTCCACCTCGCGGCGAAGCGTGCCATACAGATTGCCGTGCACCACTGCCGACTCCGCAAATCCATCGCGCTCCCGTTCGGCCAGGAACTCCGGGCGGGATATGAAATAATAGTCGGTTCCCGGAATTTCGCCCGGCCGGGGGGCTCGGGTGGTACACGAGACCGAATAGCCGAGCTCCGGACGCCTCGACAGCAGCAGCCGCGCGATCGTGGTCTTTCCGCCGCCGGACGGGGCACTCAGGATGACCGGGAAACTCGAATAGGTCTTCATTCCAGGTTCTCCACCTGCTCGCGTATGCGCTCGAGCTCTTCCTTCACCAGAAGGACATCCGATACGATGGCGGCGTCGTTTCCCTTGCTGCCCGTGGTATTGGCCTCGCGAAGCATTTCCTGGAGCAGAAATCCCAGCCGCTTGCCGACCCCGTCGGGTTGCGCGGACCGAAGTGCCGTGCGGAATGCGTCGATGTGTGCCGTGAAGCGAGATAGCTCTTCCTGCACGTCGATGCGGTCGGCAAGCAGGGCAATTTCCTGCGCGAGGCGCGTCTCGTCGACCGCCAGGCCCTCGGTGAGTTCCTTGACTGCGGCCCGAAGGCGATCGCGCTGCTCAGTGACCCGCGCGGGAGCACGAACGGCCACGCGCGCGAGCGCGCCCTCGATCACCAGGAGCCGCTCCTCGAGGTATGCCACCAGACGCGTGCCTTCCGCGGCGCGCATGTCGAGCAATGCTTCCACGGACCGCTCCACAATGGCCACGAGTTGCGGGCCCGCATCCGCAGTAAGCTCCTCACGCGCGGCACCCGTGACGAACACATCCGGAAGCCTGAGGATAGCAGCGACGTCGAGCGTATCGGCCAGCGCATATCGCTCCTGGAGCGCGCGAAGCTGGGCAGCATAGGAGGCGAAGCGCACCTCGTCGATGGGCAGCGCGGTGGCATTCTCGCTCTCATCGCGATCGAAGCGAGCGGACAAGGTGACGTGCCCGCGTGTGACCCCACGCCGCATGGCGTCCCGAACCTCTCCCTCCCATCGTGCCAGGGCACTCGCCAGCTTGATGGACGGGCTGAAGAACCTGTGATTCACCGACCGGATCTCCACGCTCACGCGCGCTCCGCCCACCTCGCCGTCGGCTGCGCCGAACCCCGTCATGCTCCGTATCATATCAAGAGGCCTAAGTTACGATGCACCAACGACATTGTCAATTCCAAAACTCCCAGCGTACGCCGTAGAACTGCGTCTGCCGAGGAAGGTTGTAGCCCGGAATCTGCGAGTACTTCTCCTGGAGAAGGTCGCGGAACTGGTACGTCACCACCGCCGTCTGCACCCGGATCTCGAGCTTGAAGGAGATGGTGCGGTAACCGGGCGCGGAGCGCGAACTGTCTGCCGAGGTGGGAAAGCGGCTGCCCGATCGATACTCGTGCGCCAGCGACGTGAGCAGTCCGAAGTTTCCCGCGGGAAAGCGGCCCAGCAGGTTGGTCTGGATGTACAGTTCGCTACGCGTCTGGTATCGGGGCCGGTAGAAACCTGTCGAGTCCGACCACGCAAGCGCCCAGGCATCCACGTTCACCGCGCGCCACAGCCTGCCACGTGCGCTTACCATGCGGCCGGTGGCCTCCGCTTCCGGGCGCACGGCGGCCGCCTTTGCATACAGGGTATCGATCTCCGCGGGAGCCAGCAGCGTCGTGGCTCCCCTGCGCAGGAGAGCGCCACTCAGCCAGAGGTCGCGCACCTTGATGCCCGCCTCGATCCGGCTGTTGGAGCGTGCCGCGAGCTGGTAGCGGGTGACTTCGTTTGTATCCGGCGTGACGAACTGACCAGAACCCGCCACGGAGAACGCCCCGTTCACGCCGTACACGGATCCATTCCGGGGTTCGTCGAACAGCCTGTCGAAGGTGCCCTCGCCCGTTCGCGACAGTGCGGCGACCAGCGCAACGCGACTTGCACCGGTGACGCGCCCGGTGACCTCCAGGCGCGAAGGATCGAGATAGCTCTGGCCTTCTCCGAACAGCGAGAGCGACAGTGGTCCCGCCCCTCCGGAGGCCCGCGCGGATGCCACGTGCGACGTACGATGCCCGCCCACGCGAAGACGTTCTGCGGCACTCGCGCGCCATGCGCCCCGCGCGAGTCCCCCCGTCAGCAGGTATTGGCTCTCATACGACAGCGAGTCCACCAGGGCGCTCAGCGAATCACTGGACGAGGGTGCAAAGGTGGAAATGTTGGTGGACGTGCGCGCCGACAACCGGTAGCTGTTGGCCGACGCAAGCATCTGCATCCAGCGTCCCCCATCGGGGTCGCCGTTGCCAATGCGGAAATACGCGGTGTTGCGCTGCGTCTCGATGCCGGGCACGGTATCGCGCGTCTCGCTCGCGACCCCGATGCCGGTATACGGTGCGCGATTCCGGTGCGAGCGCTCCAGGAACGCATCGGCGCTCCACGGGCCATGCGTCAGCCCTGCCCGCAACATCACGTTCAGGACATCGGACGACGCCAGCCGCGAGTTGGGCTGTGTGGTGTATTGCTCGGCGGCAACCTGCAACGCCTCGCCGTGATCATACCGCCGACCGAACCACGCCCGGTACAGGTTGGAGCTTTGGTCGCCAGTGCCGATGTCGGCACGGGTGTAGGGAATGGTGCGGTCCACACGCCAGCTGCGCGCGTACACCCGCACTTCCTCAGCGCCACGCTCGATGCGGAGCTCCTCGAGTGCCTGAAGCGGCAGGTCGTTCGCGGGCGCCACGCCGCGCGCCCGGCGGTCCATCGGATCCAGTTCGAGCCCGTCGAGGAAGATGCGGACGCGCCGCAGGTCGCCTTGCGATGCAATCAGCGCCGGAGCGGCGAGAAACCCTGTCGTGAACTCCGTGAGTCCTGGCACACGCCCCAGCAGGTCAACGAGCGTCAACGCGCCCGTCGCGAACATGGCGGTGCGATCGTAGATGCGCGGCGCCCCAATCTCCAGGATAGGCGGTGCCTCGGCTCGCGTCAGCGGCGCCTTGATGGTGTCTGCCTTGATGGCGGGCAACGGGACTGCACCCTTGATGATCGAGTCGTTCCTGATCATCGAGTCCGATCGGGCAGGAAGCGGAATCCTGACCGTGTCACTGGCGGCCGGCGGGAGGTTGCGGCGCCCACCGGCCGTGTCCACGCGCGTACGAGCCGTATCACGCCGGCCACTGACCGTGTCGCGGCGCACTGGCACCTGTGCCCGTGCGCAGGCTGGCAAAACGGCCCCGGCGAGAGCGCCGAGGCCGAAGAGAACCAGCGGAATCGACTTGCGCAGGGTCACCCGGCACGACCCCGGACAAATTCCACGAACGTTCCCACCGGAACGCCCGTGGGTCCGCGTGGAACAGTACCCAGCTCCGATTCGGTGTAGGCCGTTCCGGCGATATCCATGTGCACCCAGGGGAAGTCTCCAGCAAATTCGGCAAGGAACAGCGCGGCACTGATGGTGCCAGCGGGGCGTCCACCGGAATTCTTGATGTCAGCCACGTCCGACTTGATGAGATCCTTGTAGTCGTCCCACATGGGTAACTGCCACCCCGGTTCCCCCGCGCGTGTTCCCGCGGCGATCACTTCCTGGACCAGTGCATCATCATTGCCGAGCACTCCGCTGGCTGTGTGCCCGAGCGCGATGACACAGGCGCCGGTGAGCGTGGCCGCGTCAATCACGGCCGCCGGCTTGAAGCGCCTGGCGTACGACAGCACGTCGGCGAGCACGAGCCGGCCTTCGGCATCGGTGTTGATGATCTCGATGAACTTGCCGGACATGCTCCTGACGACGTCGCCGGGCTTGAAGGCGGTGCCGGACGGCATGTTGGTGGTGGCACCGACCAGTCCGACCACGTTCACCGCCAGCTTGAGGCGCGCGATGGTCTCCATGGCCCCGAGCACGCCGGCGGCGCCGCACATGTCGAACTTCATCCACTCCATTCCCTGGGCTGGCTTTATGGAAATGCCGCCCGAGTCGAAGCAGAGTCCCTTGCCGACCAGCGCCACTGGTGCCGCGCCGGGCGCCCCACCGGCATACTCGAGCGCGATGAGCTTGGGATCCTCTGCGGTCCCTTGCGCAACGCACAGGAAGCTGCCCATGCCCTCCGTTTCCATTTCCGCGCGGCCGAGCACCGTGATCTTCAGCCCATGGCGCGCGGCGATCTCGCGCGCGGTCGCAACGAGAAAGTCCGGCGTGCACAGGTTGCCGGGCATCATTCCCAGCGTTCGCGCGAGCGAATGCCCATAGGCGAGGGCGGTACCGGAGGAAACCCCCTGCTCCACGGCGGCGCCGTCAGTGCCGTGGATACGCGCGGTAGTGAGTGATGCTCGCTGTTCCTCCTTGGGCGGAGCGGTCTTGGTATCGGTATACTCCCATGCCCCGGCACAGAGGCCAAGGGCAACGGCCTCGGCCTCGCGCGCGTCGAGCGCACCGGCGTAGAAGCTGAGCGATCCGGTCCCCATGCGGCCAGCTTGGCGCGCCGCAAAGGCGCCAGCCCGCCGGAGGGCGGTGACCCTCTCCTTGGGCTTGCCCATGCCGACGAGCAGGACGCGCGCGGGCCCAGTGGCAGCGCCGCCGAAATGCAGCAGCTCGTCGCGCCCTCCGCGAAAATCTCGACGCGCCAGGCAGCGCGAAAGGACACCGCCAAGCGAGGCATCAAGAGCGGTCAGGAGGGCGTCGAGTGCGCCGTCGGCAGGCAGGGCAACAACCACGAGCGAAGCGTCGAGCGCGCCGATTTCGGCGGGCCCCGCGGAGAGCGAAAGCGACATGGTGCCGGATGGGGGTCGGATAGTAGGGACACCGCGCGCAGCGGTCATCCTTTCTTTTACTCGTCGGTCAACGACCTGCTCATACCGTGGCGCCACGCGTCTGGCGCCCAACCGCGCACGACAGGACTACGACTGGCAATAATGAACAGATGCACGCATTCGGTGCCGCGCGAGAACTCCGTGCAGTTCGCGCTACGCGGACGCCAGGCGGGAAAGCTACGCATGTCCACGATTGGCAGCAAGCGAAGAACGGACTCGTCTTCTCCCGGCAACGCATCCGGGAACGATGTCCCGAGCCAACAGGGGGCGGGCGTTGGCATGCGCGACGTGCGTGCTGCAAGTACCCGGGAGGAGAATCGAACTCGTATAGCACTCTCGTGCTGGAGGATTTTGAGTCCTACGCCCCTCCGTTACGACGATAAACGCGCAGGGCGCCGACGCCATTCCGGACACGGTGGCGCGTTCCCTACCTGCGCCGTCTCCATCAAGGCACAGCGCACATCACGTCAAGGGACGATACCGTGGCCCAGACGCCTCACACCCGCGCCGGAGCCGCACGTTCCACAGCGTTGCTGTGACCAAGGCGACAGCGCCGAGACCGATGACTTGCTTGGCGGGAAAGCCGTGTATGACGATCACCCCGGCCACAAGCGCTCCGCTGCCGGCGAGCGCAAGCAGGAGTGGTCCCGAGGCCCCGTGCAGTCTGCGTCCACCCCAGAAGCCCCAGAGCGCGATGGCGAGCGACAGGGCCATCAATGGGAGCAGGATGGCATCCGTGCGCAGGAAGCTCAGGCCGACAGTCGCCAGCACACTGACGATCAGCGGCAGCCCCGCACAGCACAGCGCCGCGAATACCGCACCGACGACCCCGGCACCGTCGGCAAATCGAATCGCTTTCGTCACGAGGTCAACCTCCTGTTGGACGTGACGGAGTGGGCCGGCAGTTCATGTCATGCTCGCCTGGAGTATGCGGTCGCCGCGAATAAGGCGTCCCTCCACCGTCACGTAGTGCGTGTCGCCATCCGCATCGGGCTCCGCGTGTCCCTCGAGGATGCCGACCTCGGAACGCTTGAGGGCGTGACGCAGCAGCGCCGTGCGCGCCGGCCACGGCTCCGTTCGGGGAAGCACGACAGACACGTGTTGCTGCGCCTCGCGTGCTTCGAACGCGGCTGCGAACGCGCTCGCCACATCGCGCTCGCCTGTCACCACGATCACGAGATCGGACATGTCATCAGGAACGCCGCAGCACATCCGCCCGCTCCGAGTGCTGGTGTCCGCCCCCGCCCGGGGCGCCGCACGAATGGCACACCGATCCCGCGCCACGGCCCTCGGAGAGGAGCAGCCAGAGCGAGCCGAGAAAGATGACGCCCAACGCGATGACGATGACCGGAAGCTGCTGACCGAGCCATGCCGAGCCAGCCGTTCCGGCCACGAGCAGCAGTAACGGTACCGCGTGACACGGGCAGGTCAGGAGCGCCCCGATGCCACCGATGGTTCGACGCGCCGACATCGGCGTCAGCCCTGCGCGACCGTAGCGATATAGCCCAGCGCCTTGATGGCGGCAACCATCTGCGCGATTGTCACCTTGGCCGGGTCATACGTTACGATTGCGTCCTGTTTCTCGTAGCTCACCACGGCCTTGGTCACCCCCTGCAGTCGCGTCAACACCGTGCGCGTTCCGACCACGCAGCCGCCGCACGTCATGCCTGCCACCTTCAGATGCACGGTCTTCACCTCAAGGCCTGACGAAGGCATCGTCGTTGTCGTGCTTGCCGCTGGCCCGCCTGTCAGCGCGACCGCGGACGCAGATGTCGCACGCGCAGTCTCTGGCTGGCAAAGGCCGCAGAGCGAGAGTGTGCTAGCCGAGCCGATGCCAAGCACACTGTACATGACCTGTTTCAACATGGTGCGCACTCCTGGAGGAAAATGATAGGACGATGGGAAGTAAGACCGCGGGTGTCACCATTTGGACCGTCGTCCGTGCAATATATATACCCCCACGGGTATAAAGGTTCCCGATATGTGCCCAGGTTGACTCCGGATCGACCAACGCATGGGTGCACTCTCGCCCGTTCACGCGCCGTCCGCCTCGGGAGCCGTTCACACGAACCAGAGCGACCACTGCGGGAACGTGAGGAGCAGGACGGCAAGGAGCGTCGCCCCCCACAGCAGGGCCTTGTCACGCGTCCGGCTCCGCGGCACCGCGCAACTGCCCTCGGGCCCGCAAGCGACTGGGTCGGCCCGCGGCGTCTTCCCGTAGACGATGTAAAAGCCGAACGCGATCAATCCCACCGTGAGCGTCGTGAACAGGGGCCGCAATGGTTCGAAGGTGCTGGCGAGTCCAGCGCCGACCCCGAAAGCCACGAACACAAGCGGGCCGATACAGCAGAGCGATGCCAGGAAGGCGGCGCCGATTGCACCAGTCGTAGCCCACAGGCCTCGTCGTCCGCTGACACCGGCGTCTGGGCCCGCGATCTCGGGCACCGTCTCACCATTCACCTGCATTGTGTGCTCATCCGTGTTTGAGTACGCGGCTTAACGCCACCTTGAGGCTTTCAAGCGCCTCGCGCCCGTGCCCCGCTTCAACGCGCTCGAGGACGCACGTCTCCATGTGGGCCTGCAGCAGTTCGACGGCCACCGAGTTCACCGCCTGCTTGAGCGCGGACACCTGCATCAGGATGTCGTCGCAGCTCTTGTGATCCACCAGCATCTTCTTGATGCCGCGCACTTGCCCCTCGAGCCTCGAAAGCCGGTTCTGGATGCGCTGCTCATGCTCCTCGTCCAGGTAGAGTTTCTCGTCCAGCACCGGGAGAGTCATCTTCTTGCCCGGGTGTTCTGCTTGGGTTGTCGGTGCAGCACCGGTGGTCCTGCTCGGTCGTTTGGTTGTCATGCCTGCGAGCTATCGCGCGGGACGCAAGCGCGCCAGTCCGAGGGTACTCATGCGCAGCAGCTCAGCTTCGTGACATCGCTGGTGAAGCCCTGGGCCGCGAGCTTGAGCGCTTCCCCCCACGTGAGATACGGATGGAGCGTTCCAGTGAGGTCCTGCGCGGTGAGACCGAATCGCACGGCCAGTGCCGCCTCTCCGATAAAGTCGCCCGCATTCACCGCGATCGCATGCACGCCGAGGAGCCGCCCGCTCTCAGACTCGGCCACGACCTTCACCAACCCCGTCGTGTGATGACTCACAAGCGCGCGCGGCACCTGCGCCATGTCGAGGACACTCACGTTCACCTCATAGCCGGCATCCCGAGCGCCGGACTCGGTGAGTCCGACCGACGCCACCTGCGGCGAGGTGAAGGTCACATTCGGAACGACCGAGAGGTCGAACTCCCGAGGCGCGAGTGCAACGCCCTGCGAGCCGTTGGATATCGCATTGAGCGCGTTCTCAGCGGCGACTCGCCCACCCGCGGCGGCGACATAGACGTACCCTGGTCCACCGGTGACGTCACCGGCGGCGTACACATCAGGATGCGTCGTGCTGCGCATGCTCACGTCTACCTCGACGTACCCCTTCGCCGTCAATCGCACGCCCGCTGACTCGAGACCCATGTCCCCGGTGTTCGGACGCCGCCCCGTGGCGACGAGGACCCGTTCGGCGCGAAGCTGTCCCTTGAGGCTCCCCTGCGTGACATGCAGTACGACCATGCCGGCGCCGTCGCGTTCTACACGCGAGGCCGTCGTGCCGGTGTACACCTCGATACCCTCGGCTTCAAGCGCGGTACGCAGCGCGTCAGAAACCATCGGCTCTTCGCCCGGCAGCAGCCGGTGGCCGCGCTGCACGAGGACCACCTTCACACCGAACCGTGAAAAGGTCTGGGCAGCTTCGACGCCGACGGGCCCTCCCCCGAGCACGAGCATGGAGGCGGGGAGCTGCTGGAGCTCCATGACTGTCGTGCTTGTCAGCGGGTCGGCCTGGTCGAGACCCGGGATCATCGGCATCGCGGGAGAGGTGCCAGTCGCGATGACTATTTTTGCCGCGCGGATATCGCGCGCGTCAGATCCTTCTCCAAGCCGCGCGGCGACTGGTGCAGCGTCCGCTCCCCCGCCGGTCAACTGCACGCGTCCGTTCAGCAGGGTAATGGTTGGGTAGGACGCGAGGACGTCGAGATACTTGGCCTGTCGCAGGTCCCCCACGAGGTCATGCTTTTGTCGGAGCACCGCCGTCCAATCCAGTACCGGTTCGCACGGCGCGATCCCGGGAAAGCCCGAACGCGCCGCGTAATAGTGCGCTGCGGCCTCGATCAGGTTCTTCGAGGGAATACAGCCGACGTTGACGCAAGTGCCGCCGACCAGCCTCCCCTCGGCAATCCCGACTCGGGCTCCGCTCGAGGCCGCCTGAATCGCCGCCGCGACCCCCGCTCCCCCCGTTCCAATAACCAGGATGTCGAAATCCGACGGTTGGCTCGACGCTGCGCTGGTGGTCACAGTCTGTAGTGGCACATGCTGCCGGGCCTGACGGTGACCGGCACTGAGCGGGGCCTCTCCCGCGACGGACGGGGTGCCTGTGGCGCTCGCTCCTGGCATAACCGGCAGAAGTCCGACCTCACCACCCGCGGCCACCGTTTGTCGTCCGCCGTATCCAAGCTTCGGTCCACGCGTGTCCAGCAGCAATCGCCCGTTCGGGGGCACCGCCGCGACCTCCGGGTCACGAGGCGCCGCAACGGATGCGCGATACCCTGCCCCTTTGACTGCGGCGACCAGTTGAGCGGACGCCACTTCGGTCGTTGTCTCTACCGTACCGCGGCCCGCTGTATAGCTCACCGATGCGCGCTCGACGCCTTCCACCTGACGAAGCGCTTCCTCGATATGCCCGGCGCACGCCTGGCATGTCATCCCCTGCACTGTCAGATCCACACGCGTCATGCATTCCCTCGATTCGGCGCTGTCAGAACTCGGCACACCTCTACCCGTCCGAGCAGAAGAGAAGCCGCCCGTCCTCAGCCTGCACCGTGCTCGATAAAATATACCCCCTGGTGTATATTTTGCAATCCCAATGCAAGCCACGGGTCGGCGTTCTTGCCAGGCGATAAACGGCTTGGAGACATCACCATCACGCTCACGTTCCTATCGCAACCATCCGGCGCACGACCGTACTCAAGCACAAGGACGATTCTCCATGCGACACGCGACCCCTTCATCACTGACCTACGTGCGTGTCCGCGTCGCTGCCCCCCTCCTGCTCGCGCTCATGGCGTGTGGGGGCGAGGCACGATATCGTGCCGACAGCGCTGCTGCAGCCGCGAAGGCTGCGGGCTCAACGGCCGAGGCGCGTGCACCTCAGGCGCCGTCGGGCGTCGTGCCGAAGGCTGCGACCGGTAAGACCTGGGAGGTCGCCATGATAGGCGATGCAACGGGGTTCCGGTTCGAGCCGAGCGCATTGTCGGTCAAGACCGGCGATGCGGTGCGTTGGACGGTCATTTCAGGGCCGCCCCACAACGTGACCTTCTGGCAGGATAGTATTCCGTCGGACGCCGGCGCGCAGCTGGGAGCCAACATGCCCGCCACCACTGCGGCGCTCACAGGACCGCTCCGAATGAGCCCGAGCGATACGTATGTGGTGTCCTTCACCGGCGTCACCGCTGGAACGTATCGCTACTTCTGCGCGCCGCATCTCGCGCTCGGGATGAAGGCAACGATCACTGTGCAGTGAAAGCGAAGCGCGACCTTGTTCATCGGGTCCGTTTCGCCATCAGCGCGCACGGTGGGGGCGCTGCGTCATCTCTTACAGCATGTACGGCAGGTCCGAGCCGCTCGTCGGGTACGCATAGATCATGTGCTTCAGTTCCGCGGACGGGACGCCGAAGCGAATGGCAAATGCGAAGAGATTGATGACTTCCTCTGCGTGGGACCCGAGCAGATGCGCGCCGAGCACCAAGTCAGTCTCCGGGTTCACGATAGTCTTGAACATCGCCGCCGGCTCTCGCACGCGACGATTCGCATACCAGCCGACTGTGTCCTCGGTCTTGACCCGGAACGGTTGACCGCTTTGTCGGGCGGCCTCTTCCGTCAACCCGACCCCAGCAAGCGCTGGCAACGTGAAGACGACGCTGGGAATACCGCGATAGTCCGGACGCTTCGTGTTTCCGCGGAGGATGTTGGCTGCGACGATCATGCCCTCATGCCCAGCGACCGGCGTCAACGGGATTGCACCTGGGGGGAGCGTGACATCACCCGCAGCATAGACGCAAGGGTTCGTCGTGCTCTGGAGAAATTCGTTCACGGCCACCGCGCCATGCTCGTCCAGCCCGACACGGCCCCTCGTGACGTCGAGGCGGGCGGTGTTGGGCACGCGCCCCGCGCCGTGCACAACAAGATCCGCCTCAATGGTCCCAACCGTCTCGCCACGTCGTGTGTGTACGCGAAAGCCGTCTGAGGATGCAATGCGTTCCACTTCCGTGACGGTCGTGTCGAGTTGAACATCAATTCCCTCGTCCCGCGTATGGCGCAGCAGCCGGGCAACCACGGCATCGTCGAAGCCCGGCAGCGGTTTGCCGCTGCCAAGTATTGTCACAGCGCTGCCAGCGCGGCGCGCCACGTGCGCGAACTCGAGTGAGATATAGCCCGCGCCAATGAAGGCGATCCGCGGCGGCAGGCTATCGAGCTCGAGGAACTGCGTGCTCGAGATGACCAGATTCTCGCCCGGGGTGCGGAGGGGACGTGGACTCGCGCCCGTAGCAATCACGATATGCTTCGCGGACAGCTCTCGCGTCCCGACGACGAGGCGGTTCTCAGCGATGAAGCGCGCCTCACCATGGAGGGTCTCGATTCCTGCTGTGGTAAATGCCTTCTCGCTGGCGGCAGGAACCGGAGCTGTGAAGGTCCGCTTGAATCGCATAAGGGCGGGCCAATCCATTGCAGCGTCACCCGATAGCCCGTGTTCCTGCATGCGCGCGTGCCAGGCGGTGACGTCCGCGGCGCCCACGAGCACCTTTTTCGGGTCGCAGCCGCGCAGCGCGCAGGTGCCTCCGTATGGCTGATCGTCAATGATAGCGACGCGTAGTCCGGCGGCCCGGCACTTCGTGGCCGGCGCTGACCCTCCCGAGCCGGTGCCCAATACAATCACATCAAATGCGTCAGGCACGATGCTCCGCTAGGAATGGCACGACCGCCAGCTGTGGAAGCGGTGGTGAGGGCAGTTGATGGGGTCCAGAGTTCGGGTACGCGGTCATCGCCACACGCCATCGCACGACGTATACCACTGGGGGTATCCATGCCGTTAGGTCCTTTGCCTAGCCCTTTGGGAACTCGAGCGGCAGGGCCGCCCGGATGTCGGAAATCAACCCAGCAGTCACGCACCCTCGACCTCGCCAGGCGCCCGACGAGAGCCT
>JAYVNZ010000203.1:0-6241 GCA_043758185.1 Gemmatimonadaceae bacterium
GTGGGTCACAACACCGTGCGCCGCGCCGTGATGGGCGACGCGAATCGCGCTCCCACGGTTGACGAGCTCGCGCGCATGCGCACGATGGTGTCGCAGGCAATGGGTGAAGGCGCGTTCGGCCTCTCCACCGGGTTGAAGTACATCCCGGGCGCCTACTCGAACGTCGACGAGGTGGTGACGCTGTCGCAGGCGGCGTCCGACTCGGGCGGCATTTACACCTCCCACCTGCGCGAGGAGGGGCTCGGTCTCCTGCAAGGCGTTGCCGAGGCGATCGATATTGGACGTCGCGCACACATCCCCATCGTGCTCACACATCACAAGGCCGTGGGCCAGCAGATGTGGGGCAAGAGCGCCATCACGTTGCACATGCTCGACTCCGCACGCCGGGCGGGCATCGACGTGATGGCGGATGTCTATCCGTACACGGCCACGCATACGGGCATCAGCATCCTGATTCCCGGCTGGGCACTTGCCGATGGGGATACGGCATTCGCGCGACGCATTGCGGACAACGCGCTGAAGGACAGCATCGTGAAGGGGATCGTCTTCAACATCCTGAATGATCGGGGAGGCGGGGACCTGCACCGCGTGCAGTTCTCGCGCGTCGCCTGGGACACGTCACTCGAGGGGAAGACGCTGGCCGACTGGGCCACCCGTCGGGCACTGACGCTGACTCCAGCCACCGGTGCAGCGCTGGTGATCGAGGCACAGCTCAAGGGAGGCGCGAACGCCATCTATCACGTGCTCGACGAGGGCGACGTACGGCGGATCATGCGTCATCCGCAAACGATGATCGCCTCCGACGGTCGTCTCAGCACACCGGGCGATGGGCATCCACACCCGCGCGCCTACGGCACCTTTCCGCGCGTGCTGGGCCACTACGTGCGTGCCGGCGTGCTGTCGCTGGAGCAGGGGGTTCACAAGATGACGGGCATGCCGGCCGCACGGCTCGGACTTGCCGATCGCGGCATCCTGCGCGCTGGTGCGATGGCGGATGTCGTCGTCTTCGACCCCCGGACCATCACGGATCGCTCGACGTTCGAGGCACCGCACCAGTACGCAACGGGCATTGACTACGTACTGGTGAACGGCGCCGTCGCAGTCGATGGCGGTGCGTTCACCGACAGCCGCGCCGGCCGCGTGCTCCGGCACAGGCCTCCATCGAAGTGATGCGCTCACGCTCCGTCACGGAGCGCGGGCGCATCCAATCAATCAACCGCCCGAGAGGCGCGGGTTGGACTGCATTTCCTGCAGGCTGATGGGAATGCAGGAGGCACGACCGTCGAGGAACGTGATGTGGGCCGGATCTGAAACGGGGGCCGCACTCCACCGGCGGAACTGCCAGAGGCGTCGCGCCTCGATCCACACCACCGCGCCATACTCCGACTGGAGCGTGCGCCACGCGGCGCTGAGCGTCGTGGCCGGCACGAGGGCCGCCATCTTGTACTGCGCGCGCTGCTGGTTGATGAGGACGAACGCGCCCGCAATGTCGCCGGTACGCAGTGCCGCCTCGGCACGCAGCATCAGCATCTCCGTTCCCTTCGTGAGCGGAATGTCGGCGCCGAGATCGATGTACTTGGCCTGGCGGAAGAAGTTGGTCTTGCCGTCCTGACCCTTCTGCACCACGGTCCTGGTGGTATTGGTATAGATGGTGTCCCACGGCACGCGCGGATCGCCGAAGACCTTGGCCCAGGCCGTGTTGAACACCGTGAACTCGCGACGGACGTACGTCTCCTGTACCAGGGAGTTGTTCTCGCGAAACGAGTTGAGGGAGTACGGTGCCACATACACGAAGCTGGCAGGAACCAGCGCGGCGTCGGCCACGGCACCGCCCCAGTTGCCCAGCGATGCGCGCACCGCGGCACGTCCGCCGTAAGCGGCGGTGAGGAACGAGGCGCTCGCGGCCTTGGTGCCCGCAACGCGGATCGCCTCGGTGAAGTACGCCTCTGCGCGCTGGAAATGCACGGAATCCGACGCCGCAGGCGAGCTGTCGATCACGGCCTTGCAATTGTTCTCGCCCTGCAGGCGGTTCGCGAACCCAGCCAGCAGGTTTGCCCGCGACGCGAGCGGATCGGTGTCATACGTGAAGCCGCTCACCGTCTTCATCCGCTCGATGCCCGACTCGGCCACCCAGCGTGCGCGTTGCATCAGGGCCCACTGGTCGTTGATGTCCTGGTTGTTGATGATGCCCCGGTACCAGAGTCCCTCGCCGGTGTAGCTGCCACCGTGCGTGAGTTCATCGGTGGTGATGGCCGTGATGCGGACCATTTCGTCCAGCGCATTGGAGAGGTCGCCGGACATGCCGCCCACGAAGCCCGGAATGGCGGCGACGGATTGCAGATTTCTATCCTCGATCGGTCCCTGGTTGGTGACCGTGAGGAGATCGGAACAGGCTCCGAACAGCCCGGCGGCCGCAATCGCGAACGCCAGTGGCCGGAGAAGTCGTGTGTATCGGTGCATGAGTATGATTTCTCGGTGGCCGGTCAGAAAAGGACGCGCATGGAGACGAGGAACTGCTTGCTGGACGGAAGCTGGTAGTACTCGCGGCGTCCGAGCTGGGCGCCCTGGTCGCTCGCGTCGCGCAGCTCGGGGTCGAGCCCATCGTAGTTGGTAACGGTGAAGAGATTGCGACCGGAGAACACCAGCGTGGCCGACGAGGTGCGCGGTACCAGGCCCTGCGGCAGGCGCCACGCCAGCGATGCCGACCGCACCTTGAAGAAGTCGGTGGACTGCACCCAGAATTCGCTGTTGATCTTCGTGGGGTCGATGGCGCACTTCGCGCGCTGCAGCGCCGTCACGTCACCGAGTGCGGTGGCATTGCCGGCGTTGAAGGCGCGAATCTTCTTCTGCGTGTCGTAGCACGGGTACCAGACGCCGCGGTTTCCATTCTGGTAGCCCGTGAAGTTGCCCAGCATGCCACCACCCTGGTATTCGCCCAGCACGTCGAGCGACACGCTGCGAAAGCGCAGCGTGGTGTTCGCGCCGAACAGACGATTTGCGTACGCCTTGCCGAGGAAGGAATTCTCGGTGACGACGGGATCGGCGAAGTCGTTGGGGTTGGTCACGAGCTTCCCGAAATACGATGGCACCGGGTAGCCCTCCTGCACATACACGGACGAGCCCGTGGAGATGCGCTGTCCGCCCAGGCTGACCGCCTTGTTGTTCATCGCGGTGTAGCTCAACCGGCCGCTCCATTCGAAGGGCGCGGAGCGAATGATGTCGCCGGACACCTGCATTTCCAGGCCGGTGTTCTCCAGTGTGCCGACATTCTGGAGCTGTGAACGCGTGAAGCCCAGCGCGGGCGGGAAGGTCACGCCGATGAGCGCGTCGAGCGTCTGCGCCTTGAAGCCGGTGAACTCGAAGCTGATGCGGTCGTCGAAGGCGCCAGCATCCACGCCCACTTCATACTCACGCGTCCGCTCGGGGCCCAGGGCTGCATTGCCCACCTGCAGCGGCGTCACCGCGGGCTTGCCTTCATCTGCCGCAATGGGATCCCATGTGCGCACGGCATCGAATGCGCCCGGTGCCTTCCCCGACTCTCCAAGTGCCGTACGAAGCTTGAACGTGGAGAAGAGTCCCTTCGGCCAGAATGCTTCGTCGGACAGGACATACGCGGCACTGATCTTGGGATACTTCTGCAGCCCGAAGCTCGAACCGAATGCGCTGTTGCCATCCACGCGCAACCCGCCGGTGACGAACAGGCGGTCATGCCACGCGAACATCTGCTGGACGAAGAATCCGGCGTTCACGACCCGCGGGCGATTGACGGTGCCGATCACGACACGCGCCGCGCTGGCGAGCGTGGGCTCCCCGGGACCCGCGAAATCATTGCCCGTGAGGCCAATGAGCTTGTCGCGATCGTCGAACAGCTGGCCGCCCCACGAACTCGTGGACGCGAGACCGGCGACCGGCCGCTGGTACGAGCCCGCGTAATCGAGCGAGAGCTTGGTGTGGTTCCAGTCGTTCTTGAGGATGCTGCCCAGCGCGAGGTTCAGAAACCCGAGCGGCAGCACGTTCTGGCTATCCTGCGTGTTGTAGTCGTAGCCGGCCGCGAAGCGATTGGTCAGCGCGGGGAACGGGCTCCAGTTCATCGTGAGGCCCGTGATGAAGTGGTCCGACGAATTCGTCGCCGTCGCATCGAGGAGGTAGCCGTTCGTCACGCACGTCACCGTGACGCCCACGCACTCCCCCTTGCCACCCTTGAAATTTCCCAGCGACCCGCGACCCACGTTCAGCATGAAACCGTTGGCATTGTTGCCATCCGGAATGAACTGGATCTCGTTCTTCGAGTACGCCGAATTGAAGTTGAACACAAGGCTCGGCGCCGGCGAGAAGGCAAAGTTGCCGCGCGCACCGCCGGATTTCGCGGAGCTGGTGGGAACGACGCCCTGCTCGTTGCTGTAGTTCCCCGACAGGAAGTAGGTGGTCTGCTGCAGGCCGCCGCGCACGGAGAGCGAGTGCTGTTGCACCGCGCCGTCACGCAGCCAGCCGCCGCTCGCCGGACAGGTGGGATCCACCCACTGGTTGCCCTGCGCATCCTGCAGTTCCGGCCCGGTGCACTTGTTCAGGAACAGGCCGGTGGGGTCCGCACTGGATCCCACGTGGCCCATGTGGTTGATGCCGCGTGCCGTGGAGAGCGACCACTCCGGCGCGGACGAGCTGCCCTTCTTCGTGAAGATCTGGATGACACCGCTCGACGCCTCCGTGCCGTACAGTGTGGTGGCCGCGGCACCCTTCACGATCTCGACGCGCTCGATGTCCTCTGCCTTGATGTCGTTGAACGTCGACGTCGATTGCCTGGCGCCAGGTGACACCGGGGCATTCTCGCTGTACAGCCGAATGCCATCGACGTAGATGATGGGGTTGTTGCCCTGCGTCACGCTGTTGGTGCCGCGCAACCGGATCGTGCCGCCCGCGCCGGGCTGGCCAGAGTTGGTGAGCACCGTGATGCCAGGCGCGCGGCCGGCAATGATGTCCTGCGTATTGCGCACCGGCAGCGCCTCGATCTCCTTCGCGCCAATGGCCGCCGTGGCATTGCCCACTTCCTTCTTGCGCGACTCGGCGGCCGTTCCGGTCACCACCACGGCATCGAGCGAGAGCGCGGCCGGCCGAAGCTGGAAGTCGGCTGTTGCCGTGTCCACTGCGCCGAGCGTGACCTGGCGCGACGATGCGCCGTAGCCGAGTTGCTGCGCACGAATCACGTAGGTGCCGGCAGGAAGGCCGCCAAGACGGTACACGCCGCGCGCGTCCGTCCGCACGATGCGGTTGGTGCCTGGCACCATCACCTGCACCGCATCGAGGGACCTGCCCCCCACGTCGGTGACCCGTCCGCGCACCGCCGCGGACCCGGTTGCCTGGGCGCTGGCGATCGACCCCGCGCACACCATCAAGGAAAAGGTGGCCGCGGCTCGACGTGCGAGTACGTGGCCATGAAGACGTGACATCAAAAAACCTCCAGTGAAGAAGTGAACGTGCTGCGAAAGACAGGTGCTCATCGTGCGGTGCGATCGGTACGGGCACGCAGCATCACCGCGCGGCCGACGCGTACACCAAGGGAATCGCCGAACTCCACGTCGGCGCGGTAATGCACGCCGGCATAGATCCGGGACAGCGACGCATCAAGGGCCCGATCGCGATAGTGCGCTGCCGCATCGGGAAAGAGGCCGGCGAAGACTTCAGCCGCGGCCGACGAAATGGTCGAGTGCCCCGAAGGATAACTGGGGAAGGGCGGAGTGGGAAAAACGGTGCGGATGGCGGAGTCCATGGTGACGGGACGCGCACGCCAGTACGTGAACTTCGCATCCCAGCACGCAATGAACGCATCGTACATGGCAACACTCGCCAGCGCCTGCGCTCGTGCTGCACTCACGGGCCCCAGGTGCCGTTGCGACAGCTCCGCCATCATGTCCTTCTCCCAGATCACCGAGGGAGCATCGGTGGCCCAACGCCGCGCGGATTCCGTCTGTTGCAGTGTGCGCGTGCCGGACAGCGTGCGAAGCTCTGCGACATCGCGCGCAAATGCCGCCGACGTGATGGCAGGCGGCGGGGTGGGACGGTATTCGTCGCCCGAGCGAAGGACCCACGGGCGCCAGCTGCCGGCGCGCGCATCGAACGGCGTGCGCACGAACTTGTTCGGCGTGGGCACCCACAGCCCCGTACCCGCGGGCATCACGGTGGAGGCATCGCTTGCCGCGCCATCTGCCGCAACGCGGAGGATCGCGCGTGCAGCCACGGCGCGCCC
>JAYVNZ010000204.1:0-4172 GCA_043758185.1 Gemmatimonadaceae bacterium
TACTGGCGGCGCCCCTCGCAAGCGGTCCCTCAATTTCGATGTCGGTCGAAACGTCAACATATACCTCGCTGCACGAGATTCCCGTGCCGGCGGCCCCCACCGGAAGGCGACTCGCGGTCCTGTCGCTCACGGCCCTCGGCGTCGTGTACGGCGACATCGGGACCAGCCCGCTGTACGCCCTGCGCGAATGCTTCAAGGAGGAATACGGGATCACGCCAACGGCGCCCAACATCATCGGGGTGCTGTCGCTCATCCTGTGGTCGCTGATCCTCGTCGTCAGCATCAAGTACATCGTCTTCATCCTCCGGGCGGACAATCGCGGCGAAGGCGGCATCATGGCCCTGCTCGCCCTGCTCCTCCAGCAGAAGCGCCGCGACGACGACAAGAAGCGCCGGCTCATCCTCGTTGCACTCGGCCTTTTCGGCGCTGCCCTGCTCTACGGCGACGGCGTGATCACGCCGGCCATCTCCGTGCTCGGCGCGGTTGAGGGCCTGGAAGTGGGTACACCGGCGCTGGCGCACATCGTTGTCCCCATCACGCTCGTGATCCTGTTTGCGCTCTTCATGGTGCAGCGCTTCGGATCGGCGCGCGTGGGCACGGCGTTCGGCCCCATCATGCTGGTCTGGTTCGTCACCATCGCCGCACTCGGTGTTCGCTCCATCAGCGCGGCGCCTGCCGTGCTGGCGTCCGCCAACCCATGGCACGGCGTGCTCTTCTTCCGTGACCACGGCATCGCGGGGTTCCTCACGCTGGGTGCCGTTGTGCTCTGCGTCACCGGCGGAGAGGCGCTGTACGCGGACATGGGCCATTTCGGGAAGCGACCCATTCGCATTGCCTGGTTCGTGGCAGTGCTGCCAGCATTGCTGCTCAACTATTTCGGACAGGGCGCGCTGTTGCTGCGAACGCCGACAGCGGCGAGCAATCCGTTCTACCTGCTGGCCCCACCGTCATTCCAGTGGCCGCTGCTCATCATCGCCACGGCGGCAGCGGTGGTCGCGTCGCAAGCCCTCATTTCGGGTGCGTTTTCGCTCACGCAGCAGAGTATCCAGCTTGGTTACTCGCCCCGCATGCAGATCATCCACACCTCCATGCACGAGGCCGGGCAGATCTACATCCCCGAGGTGAACAAGGCACTCATGGTGGGATGCCTGCTGCTC
Source organism: Gemmatimonadaceae bacterium (assembly GCA_043758185.1). Lineage (GTDB taxonomy): Bacteria > Gemmatimonadota > Gemmatimonadetes > Gemmatimonadales > Gemmatimonadaceae > AG11. The sequence goes on from JAYVNZ010000204.1 coordinate 1,158, forward strand.
GTGGTGGCGTTCAAGAACTCCAGCGCACTGAGCGCCGCGTACGGCATTGCCGTCACGGGCACCATGGCCATCACCACCATCCTCTTCGCGGTGGTTGCGCGATCGCGTTGGAACTGGTCTCTCCTGCACGTGAGCCTGCTCACAGCGTTCTTCCTGCTGGTCGACGTCGCGTTCCTCATCGCGAACGTCATCAAGATCGAGCACGGCGGATGGGTGCCCATCCTGATGGCGGTGGGCGTCTACACCCTGATGAGCACCTGGAAGCGCGGCCGGGTGCAGCTCCAGGAAATTCAGGAAGCCGGCCAACTCCCGCTCGCCACCTTCCTCACGAGCATCGAGAAGACTCCGCCCCTGCGCGTGCGCGGCACGGCCATCTTCATGACGTCCAGCCCGGACGGCGTGCCCGTGGTGCTGCTGCACCACCTGAAGCACAACAAGATGCTGCACGAAACGGTGGTGCTGCTCAGCGTGCAGACCCGCGGCATTCCGGAAGTGGCGGGCGACCACATGCTGTCGCTCGAGAAGATGGGCCAGGGCTTCTACCGAATGGTGGCGAACTACGGATTCATGCAGTCGCCCAACATTCCCGAGCTGCTCGCCCGCGCGGCAGCCGAGGGAGTGCCGGTGCCGAAGATGGACACGTCGTACTACCTGGGGCGCGAGCGACTGGTCCTCACCGGCAAGGCGAAGATGTCACGCTGGCGGAAGAGCCTCTTTGCCCTGATGTCGCGCAACGCCCGCTCGGCCACCGAGTTCTTCCAGATTCCGCCGAACCGTGTGATCGAGCTGGGCGCACAGATCGAGTTCTAGGCGCGTTGTCGTCCTGAGCGCAGCGAAGGAGCTGCTCTGTCGGTCAAGAGCAGGTCCTTCGCTCTGCTCAGGACGACAAACAGCTGCGCTCAGGGCGACAAGCAGCACCTCGACACCACAGCTGGTCACACCACGACGGTCATTCGCATGCGAGGCAGGCTGCGCAGTTGCTGCATGGCGCGGGGGAGCTCCATGCGAAGCCGCTGCATCTGCGGACGCAGTGCCCGTGCGACTTCGGGGCCGATGCGCTCGAGCTGCACATGCATGTCTTCCATGTTCCGACGGAGTTCCGGTGTCAACTCCATCCGCAGGTGGTCCATCGTCGCCGACGGCGTGCGCGGCACTGCCGGACTCGCCGGCGTTGGTGGCATGGCTGGCAGCAAGCGCGAAAAGCCGTCACCCATGAACATCGCAGCACCGTGCCTCGGCAGGTCACCGGCGCGGACCGCCTTCATCGAGACGTCGCGAAACTGGCCGTTGGCGTAAACCTTCAGCGTCACGTTGTCGCCCGGCTTCATGTCACCGATGGCGCGCTGGAGGCGGTCGGCCTTCGTGCTGCCGATCCATTGGTCGCCCGCGTCTTCGCGTGCCACTCGCAGGTTGACGCCGTTGACGGCGGCAATGCGGTTGCCCTCTTCGAGGCCAGCCATGGCGGCAGGGGTTGAATCCGTGACGCCCATGACGAGCACGCCAAGCGTGTCGCGGCGACTGCCGGTGTTGCCGAGCATGATGCCGATGGCCGCGCGGTCATCGCGGTCGGATCGCGTCGTGCTCACGGCGCCGCGGTGGGCGAACAGCACGTCGGAATCGACGGTCTTCACCTTGACCGTCTGCATGCGACCGTCGCGATACACGGAGAGCGAGGCGTCGTCGCCCGGCTTCGACTTGGCGAGCTCGCGGGTGAGGCGGCGCGTGAGCGCGCCCGACATCTCGCCGTCCTCCACGTCAGCCGCACTGGTCCGCAGGCTGGTGCCGTTGATGGCCGCCAACCTGTTGCCCTCCTCCAGTCCGGCCTTTTCTGCCGGACTTCCCGCCGTGATTGACGTAATGAGCAGGCCGAGCGTGTCGCGCGCTGTGCCGGTCGCCGACGTGCCGATACCGAGTGCCGCACGGTGTGCAGGTTCTGCGTCGATCCGATAGGCGCCCCCGGACGCTGGTGGGGCGACCACGCGAACTCGAACGTCCTGCTGTGCGGTGACGGTGGGGACGGCGGCTGGACAAAGTGCGAGGGCAGCGAGCAGTAGTGTGATGCGCATGATGACGATCCTCGTGTGCGGTGGTTGCGTCTCCTTGTGACACGCGCTGCTGGAGCAGGGTTGCCTGGCCACCCACCGCGCGGGACTTGCCCGCCATGCCATATTTCGTCATGGCCACGATGCCCCCCCCAGATGAGCTGCAGCAGTCGCGCACTCCCGATCTCGACGCCTTTGCGCACCACTGGCAGGACGAGGCGGACGCGGCGTACCTCTACCGCCTGCTTGCCGACGCGGAGCCCGACGCGAAGAAGCAGGACATCTATCGGCGGCTCGCCGATGTGGAGGACCGGCACCTGGAGATCTGGGCCGGCCTGCTGGGCCAGCATGGCCGCCGAGTGGGTCCGCACCGTCCCACGGCGCGCACGCGCATGCTCGCGTTCCTCGGCCGTCGCTTCGGTCCGTCGTTCCTCCTGCCCATGCTGCTGGCGGAAGAAGGCCGCGAGGTAAAGGCCTACCTCGACATGCATCGGACCACCGGCCGGAACGTTGCCGGCCGCGACGAGGCGCTGCTGCTCGCGAAGGAATCCGCGGAGCATGCCACGACGTTGAATGCCGTGGCCGGCCGTACTGGCGAGCCCTGGCACAAGACCGGCGCTGGCGGTTTCCTGCGCAACGTGGTCTACGGCTTCAACGATGGGCTGACGGCGAACTTCGGCCTCGTGGCCGGCGTGATAGGCGCGTCCGCTGTTGCCAACGACCATGCGGTGATCGTCGCGGGGGTGGCGGGGCTCATCGCGGACGCGCTGTCGATGGGCTCCAGCGGCTATCTCGCGGCGCAGAGCGAGCGCGAGGTGTACGCACACGAGATTGCCATGGAGCGCGACGAAATCGCGCTCATGCCCGAGATCGAGCGCGATGAGCTTGCGCTCATCTACGAGGCCAAGGGCATCGACCGCGAGCACGCGTACGCGCTTGCCACGCAGGTGATGGCCGATCCGGAGAAGATGCT